>PMUE01000280.1 GCA_003167055.1 Vulcanimicrobiota bacterium
CGGCGCGCTCGCGCTAGCAATGCATCCTGGTCGCACGCTGCGTCGGGCCGGCGGGCTCGGCGCGCTGTGGGGCATCGCCGGAGGACAAGCACAGTTCTTGCTCTTCTTCCCACTTGCTGCGCTACCGTTCGTCATGCGCGCGCGCGCGCAAATTGCCGCGAGCGTCGGGCTCCTCCTCATGATCGGCCTTCAAATTCCGGCAATCGTTGCGATGGCCTACGGGACGCACGTCGACGCCTTTGCGCAACAGCGCACGAACCTTACCTGGCAATCCGCGCAAAGCGATCCGCTCGCTCTGGCACTTGTTTCGGGAGCGGACGCTGCGCACTACTTTGCGCACTGGCAAAGCGGCATCGGATTCGCGTTGGCATTCGGCGCGATCATCTTCGCGGCGATCGGCGCTTTTCGCAACGCCCTGACACGCACGCTCGCTGCGGTCTGGTTGCTCTCCGCTATTTGGAGCAGCGGATTGGACGGTCCGCTCGCGTCACCGATTGCGTGGCTATTCACCAACATCCCGGATGCAATCGCGTTGCGCGAATTTACCCACGCACAAGCGATCACGGCGGCAGCCTTCATCATCCTGGCAGCAGCCGGTGTTGCGGCGAACTTGCGCACCGCGAAAGCACCATCGTGGTCGGGTCCCGTTCTCGCGTTTTTCCTGTTGCTGCCGCTCACGTTCGCGGCATTTTCCGGTGCAATTACGCGCATCACGCCTCCGGCGGCTTCTTCTCCGGACCGCGAAGCCGTCGTGAATCAGATCGACGCGCTGCCCGAGTCGGGCCAAATTCTCTGGTGGCCGGGCTTGCCGCCGGTCTCGTTAGCGAACTCACGCGGCGGCGTCGATAGCGAAGCGTTCGTGACCGGCCGGCACGCACCGTATGCGGAGTATCGCCCGACTGCGGCTCTTGCTCAGGCGATCGTTGCGTTGAATGCGAGCGATCGCGCCGCGTGCGGCCTGTTCGCCGGCTTGGGCATCCAAGCCATCGTCGTTCGCGACGGCACAACGATACCGTCCGGTGCCGCGTTCTCATCGCTCTCCGTTCCGAGTGCACAGACGATGCAGCGGGCGGGCCTACGCGAAATCGCAACGGAAGGACCGTACCACCTGTACGCAGTGCCGTGCTATCGCGGCCGATTCACCCTCGCGAGTGACGCGACGATCACGGGCGACTGGTCATCGATCGTTCCGATCGCGCGGCGCCGCGGCGCGACTGACGAGCTGACCAACGACCCTGCGCCGCCCATCGACTGCACGGTTGTGCCGTTCGACGCCGCCTCGTACGAATCGACCGACGTCGCGCGCGAGTGGGTGCCGCTCTCCGCGTTGGATCGGCTCTTTTTAAATTTCGACAACGCTTTCGACGACGTATTCGTCACACGCGACGCTTCGCTGCGCCTCACAACGTGGGCCCTCGCTGCGCCCGCCGATGCGCCCTATACCTGGATGCCGCCGCAGCGCGCGAATCGGCTCTTGCCGAGAGGACTGGCGGTCTGGAGACTCGCACGCTGCCCCGATGGCGTGCGCCCAACGAAGAGTACCGTTGCTACCAGTGCAATCTCGAACCCGTTTTCGCCCGGGACTTTTGTCCTACTGCGCCCGAGTATCATCGTGGCGCACTACGGGCGCGACGCAGGATGGAGCCTGATCGTGAACGGAGAACCTGCGCCGAGGCCGGAACTCGCCGATGGATTTGCTACCGGCTGGGTTCTGCGCCCCGGACAGTGGCGACTCGCGCTCGTTCCGAGCGGCCCTCCAATGGGGCTGCTCTGGACAATCGTCGTACTTGCGGGCGCTATGTGCCTGGTTCTCATGCTCCTTACGTTTCCGCACCGCTCGCGATGATCTAGGAGGTCTTCTTTTTGCCGCGCGTCGCCGTCCTCAAGCAGTTGCGTCGACATTGGCCGCTCGTTCTTCCTGCGATCCTTGCGCTCGCCGTCTNNTTCACGCATGGGTAACGCCTGGGTTAGTTCTCGGTTCCGACTGGGTGCGTCGTGTTCCCGACGAACTCAACGCGTTCTTCCCGTGGCCGCCGGCGTGGAACGGTGCGCAGCAGCTCGGCGAAACGAACGAAGTCTATCTGTTCGAATTTCCGCTGTTCTCGCTGATGGGGCTGTTTTCGAGGCTCCACGTTTCATGGAGCGTTATCGAGCGCGTTTTTTTCCTCTGGCCGTACTTAGTGCTCGGCGTCGCCGGCCCGTACGCGCTTGCGATCCGATTGACCCGCTCGCCATTTGCAAGCGCGGTCGCGGCGTCGATCTGCGTGGTCAACACATGGGTACTCATGGCTACCGAGCGCGGAGCAATTCCGTCGCTGATCGCGGCGGCGCTCATCCCGCTCTTCATGCTGATGGTGCTCAACTTCATCGAGCGTCCAACACCTCGGCGAGGTCTCGCGATCGGGCTCGTCCTGACCGTTCTCCTCATCTACGACCTGCGCTACGTCTATATCAGCGTCATCATGGCGTTGATATTTGCAGTCGAGCAGCTTTGCAGGGATAGATCGCTCGCGCGACTGCGACGCGCAGCGCTTCCGCTCGGAATCGCCGTGGTCACCGCCATCGTCACAAATCTTTATTGGATACTTCCGCAATTCTTCGAGCCGGCGAACAACGGGACCGACTATGGCACGCTGACCGACTACCTTTACAACTCCGCCTTCATGACCCCTCAGCATGCATTGTCGAGCTTTGCCGTGTTCTATCATTGGGTTGCGTCGAACAATCCATTCCTACCGGCGGATCCGGACTGGTGGTTCTTCGCGCTTCCCGTAGCAGTGTTCATCTCGCTGTTCTTCGTGTGGCGCCGGAAGTGGGTGTGGTCGCTTTCGGTCGGCGCCTTTATCTCCGTCTTCCTCGACGCCGGGCCGTCTTTCCCGGTCGATAAAATCAACATCTGGATCTTCTTGCACACGCCCGGAATGTCGCTTTTCCGCGACGTCACCAAATGGATGTCGCTGCTCGAAATCACCTATGCCGTGATCATTGCTCTGGGGATTGCGCGGCTGCTGGCCTGGATGCGCTTGCGTTTTTCCAGGAAGGTGCTGCCGTTCGCAGCTGCCGTTCCCGTGGTCCTCGTCGCGTGTTATGCGCTGATCATGAGCGATGCGTTCAACGTCATGCGCTTTCGGGTTTTCGCGACATATCATATGCGCAGCGATGTCATCGGATTAGAGCAGTTCATCCAATCGCAGCCGAACAAGGATCGGACGCTGGTCATACCGCGCGACATCGAGCCAATGCGCGCCGTTCTCGATCATCCCTTCGTCGAAGCGATGCAGCTCGAGAACGGATCTCCGAATGATGGCTTTCGTCACTTCAACGTTCACGTCGGGGACCTCTATACGTTTTTTGCCGAGCCCTACGCGCCGGATCTGCTGCGGCTCATGAACGTTCGTTACATCGTCGTACCATACGACTACGACAAGGTCGTGTATTCGCCGCAAATTGCGGCGGCCGGTTACTACGACGTGCGGGATTTCATGGAATCTCGGCCCTGGGCACACTTTCTACGGCGAATTGGCCGTCAGTACGTTTTCGAGATCGACCATCCGCTCGAAGCTCGCGCGTTTGTGGCGCCCGTTCCGTTTGTACTGAACGGTTCGGCGGCTGGTCTCGCCGCGCTCACCGGCACGCCGCTTGTCAACCCTCGGCTCGGGGTCCTTATCCCCGACCAGCCATTCCCCGGCATCGCGGCTCGCGTACCAAACTATGTGGCCGCAGCATGGCAAGTGGATACACTCGCGAACGGCAACGCCGCCGCGGCCGCGATTGTCTCGCGTGCAAAACAGCTCGATTCCATCGCGCAGCACGGTGGCTTTGCGTACGTTGCTACGACGGCCGACACGGCAGGGACGTCCAGCACCTGGTATCTGGAGGACCGCCCGCTGCTGATGGACACGCAGTTTCTCTGGCCGGCGAGCGGCACAGTCGCATATAGCGTCAACACGCTCGATGTGCGAAGTTTGAACCGATCCTTGCTCCAACAGAACGCGTTCCCGCTGTCGGTGTCGCAGGTTCAATTGAAAAATCGCGATGTGAATTTCTTCCTGGACACGCAGATGAGCATTGCGCAAGCCGGATCGCTCGTGTACGCGGCGCGCGATCATTCGTATCACGGAACCGTGGAGATCGATAGCGACAATCCCATTCCGATCCACGCACGTCTTGCCCTGACCGGGTTGACCACGTCGCTCAGCATACCCACCAATAGCATCACGATCGACTTTGCGGGAAAACGCTTTGGATGCGCCGATCATGCGTGCACGATCGACGCCGCTTTCGCGCCCGGTCCGAATATGGTCGTCCTGAACGTGCCGGCCACCGGCAGGCCGGTAAAGGGTGCGTCATGGGGGCTGCACGACACATCGAACGCATTCGATGAACGCGTCGAGCCCGGAAGCCGCGCTCTTCCGATCCGCTGGATAGCACGGGGATTGAACATTCGCTTGACGACGACGCCGTCGCTGCGCTTCTATTGGAACGGCTCCGCGCAGCCCAACAACGGCACCGCCTATCTGGTCTACTCCATGCGCTCCATTGTGGACGGAAGCACGACGACTTTTCTCGATCCCGCGGGACAGTTCTCGCCCTCGCTACGTGGCAATTTTTCCGACTGGGTGGAGACGATCTTGCGGGGCCGTTTCGCGCGGCTCTTGGCCGACCATCAGCATGACGCCTCGTGGCTGTTTGCCAATCGCTTGCCGCTTGAACCCGACGGCTCCGGCGCCTACACGCTCACGGCAATCGGCATGACCGTTATCGGAACGAGCGACGCCGGGGAACGCTCCGTGCTCGAGCAGTGGCTTCCCGTCTCGCTTGAAGTGCACGAGACGCCCGAAGAGTTTGAGATCGCCGGTTTTGACGCTGCGGCTCGCCCGGACAACGCCGCTTTCCCCGAGGATTTCCGTCCACAATCCCCGGGATACCGTATCGATGCGCGCCAGCCGGTCCCCGGTGTGCGCGAGTACACGTTCACCACCACGGGCGCGCACGCACAGCCAGTTCGCCTCAGCGGTGAGATCGCAGATCCCACTGCGCCACGACTCGACTTCGACTTTTATCAAGACGCCGCGGTCGTGGCGAAGTTGAGCGCATTCGACCACAACCGGCATCGACTCTTTAGCCAAATACTCGGCATCAACGAGAATGCCGGGTTTGGGGCCGGTGAGATACGCGACGAGACCTCGATTCCGTGGAGTACCAACATTCCGCATTGCGAGCCGGTCCCGTGTGGGAACGTGCCTCCGCTCGCCGGCGTGTGGCGCCGCGTCTCGATGGATATGTCGCATCTCACGCCGGAGTGGGCGCGCGGCTACACGATAACGATCGCGCTCGTCCCGTTAAATGACAAGACAAAAACCGTCCGGTTCGCCGTGGCAACCCGTGCAACCGCATCGGCACTCGCGAGCGGGTTGGTTCCTGGCCTCACGCTCGACGGACGCCCGATGCACTATCGCTCGACCCGGCACGTGCCGGAAACGGAATATAACGCGCTGCGAGGATCGCTGCCGCTCACGAAGGGTTCGCATCACCTCGAATCATATCCGGCGTTCCCCATTCGGCCGGTCTCGGTAGTGCTCGATCGCGGAACGCCGCGCCGTTTCAAAGTTGCCGATATTCGCGACGGATCGCAGCGTGTCGGAACCGAGTATTCAGGAACAATCGATTCGCACGGCGGCTTGCTCGTCTTCAGCGAAGCCTACGATCCGCGCTGGCGCCTCGCTTTGGTCCCGACCACCTTTTCGGCGAGCGGTTCGGCGTTGCTCGATTACCTTCGCGCGAAGCGCTATCTCTTGCCCGACAGCGACCACTATCGCGTTGACGACACGCTCAACGGCTGGTGGGTTCCGGGCGGAAAGCAGCATGTGTTCATGATCATGAGTCTCGACGCAGTTCTCCAAAGCGCCGCGATCGTTTGGCTGGTCGCGAGCATCGGCTGGCTTGCTTTCATCCTGATGCGAACCAGGAGCAGGACGGCATGACGAGGCTTCTTCGCGTCGCTGTCGCGACAGCGGCGATACTTGCCGCCGCGTATGTAACCTGGAGTCTGCCGGTCATTGTCGGGCCGGGGCTTCCGCAGTTCGTCGCGCTGATGGTGATCCCGCCGATAGCGGCGTTGCTGATTGCACCCCGCACGATCCGCTTCGCTTTTCTGGCGGGCGCGATCTATGCGGCCCTGACCGGGCTACGCCGCCTCTTGGTTCCGGAAGGCAATGCTACGGCTGCCGAACAACTAAGCACGGCTGCGATCGTCGCACTCTTGATTCCGATCGTTTGGCAATTCTGGCGCTGGAGCGGAGCACGTCTAGTGCGCTCCATCGTCAAGGGGTCACAATCGAAATAGCCGTGTCGGACTTGCCCACATTCACGTTTATCGTTCCGGTTCGAAACGAAAGCCTCAGAATCGATCGTTGCCTGCAGTCTATTCGTTCGCAGAATTATCCGCAGGAGCTGATCGACATCATTCTGCCCGATCAGGGTTCGGAAGACGATACGCGCGAGCGCGCTGCTCGCTACAACGTGTCGATCATGCGCAATCCGGCGCAACGGGCGATCCACAGCTTGCCGGCCGCATTCGCCGAGGCTAAGGGAGACCTGATCGCGGGCATCGCTGCCGACAATCCCGTGCATCCGGAATACTGCACGAGAATGGCCGCAGCGTTCAATGATAAACGCGTCCGTTTTGCCTTTCCGTACGTGACATGCAACAACGCCGATTATCCGCTCGCGGTTCGCTACATCAATCGCTTTACCGATCCGTTTAACCATTTTGTTTACGGCGACGCATCGAATCCACGAGACCTCGCACGCGTCTACGCGCCGGTGGCCCAAGGAGACGGCTTTTCGCTGTATGAATTTCCCTCCACGTTTCCGCCGCTCTTGGCGTTTGCTCAAGGCGCGGTGCTGCGCGGCCCTTTTCGCATGCGAGAAGGCTACGCCGACGATGTCGGTGTGATCTTGCAGCTCTTGGAATCCGGCAGCCTGGTCGGAATTGTCGAAGCACCGGTGGTCGACCACTACACGGCAACGAGCCTGCGCGACGTGATGCGCAAGTTCCGCACCATCATCGCAAGGAGTCTAAAAAAAGACTCGGCCTTGCGCTGGCGCGACCAATACGTGCCGGAAGCGCGAATCGCGCGCCGGCGCTTATGGCCCGTGTATGCGGCGAGTGTCGTGGCCCCGTGCACCGTCGCAGTCTATCGCGCCTTCCGCGACCGCGAGCCGTTGTGGCTCTACCATCCGGTAATGACACTGGTGTTTGCGTGGATAACCGTGGGTGAGGCACTGCGCAATTTGCCCGATGCGATCGATCTGCTCATACGCGGCCGTAACCGGCTTGATTCTTCGCAGACGTCAAAAGAATAAGCCGGGATGAATATCCTGTGGATGAACTGGCGCGATATCAAACACCCACGAAAGGGCGGCGCCGAGGTTCTCACCTTCGGTATTTTCAAGCGGCTCGTCGATCGAGGACATCGCGTCACCTGGTTTACCGGCGCTTTTCCGGGCGGCGCAGATAGCGAAGTCATCGACGGCGTCAACGTCGTTCGGCGAGGCACGGCCCTTACGGTACGCGCACACGCATACGGGTATTATCGGGAGACAAACGACCTCGACGTCGTCGTCGACGAGGTGAACACGCTTCCATTCATGACGCCGGTATATTCTCACACGCCGGTCGTCGCCTGTATCCACCAACTCGCGCGCGAGATCTGGCACTACGAAGCAGCGCCCGGTATCGCGCACGTTGGGTATGCACTGGAGCCGTGGTATCTTCGTCCCTATCGACGGGTACCCACGTTGACACTCTCGGCGTCGTCTGAATCGTCGCTACGCCGTGAGATGGGCTTCACCGGCAGAATCGGCATCATGCCGCTGGCGATCGACCAATACCCGGCCCAATCACCGCTTCCGCTCCACCAACGCGATGACACGATCGTTTCGCTCGGACGTGTGACTCGCTCGAAACGGCTAGACCAGCAGATCGAAGCGCTGGCGTTGCTACGTACGCCACCATACGACCGCCTTCGGCTCCAGATTATCGGAGGCGGCACCGACGAAATGCGCAAATCGCTTCGCGCTCTCGCGCAACGCCTCGGCGTCCAAGACCGCGTTGAGTGGCCCGGCTTCGTCAGCGAAACGGAAAAGCGTCGCTTGCTAGCAGCGGCCAAGCTGCTTGTGATGACCTCGGTGCGCGAGGGGTGGGGTCTCGCCGTAAGTGAAGCCAACCTGGCAGGCACCCCCGCCGTCGGATACCGCGTTTTGGGCCTAAAGGACTCCATTAAAGACGGCTTAACTGGCCTCTTGACCGAGGAATCACCGTCGGCGCTCGCGCAAGGAATACAACAAATGCTCGATGACGAAGCGCGATACGCGCGCATTGCGCAGGCAGCTCAAGATGATGCGCGGGGCCTGACGTGGGAGAGCACGACCTCCTTCGTCGAGCGGTTCCTTCGGGACAGTGCGGGCGGCTCCGGTCATGACTGAACACATCGTTGCTGCGCGCCCAAAACTCTCGGTCGTAATGCCCGCCTATAACGAAGCGTCGCACATCGTCGAGAATATGCTCGAGACGATCGACACGTTGACCGAGTTCTTCCCAAGTTTCGAAATCGTGGTCGTCGATGACGGCAGTCCAGACGGCACGTATCTTCCCGCAATCCGCGCGCTCGCTGAGCTCGGCGACAACATACGTGTCGTCCGCTATCAGCGTAACGAAGGCAAAGGCAACGCGTTGATATGCGGCTTCTACCATACGCGCGGTGACCTGGTCGCGTTTCTCGATGCGGACATGGACCTTCATCCTAAACAAATTCGCGGGATGATCGAGATTCTCGAAGCGCGCAAAGCGGACGTCGTCATCGGAAGTAAATGGCATAGAGATTCGGTGATCAACTATCCGATCGCGCGCCGGCTCTGGAGCATGGGCTACTACGCTTTGGTACGCCTACTCTTCGGGCTGCCGCTGCGCGATACACAAACCGGTCTCAAAGTATTCCGGTCCAAGGTGCTCCGCGACGTATTTCCAAGAATACTCGCCAAACGCTATGCCTTTGACGTCGAGGTCCTGGTGAACGCCCATCGGCTCGGCTTCAAAATCGTTGACGCGCCGGTAACGCTGCACTTTGGCCGAAGCTTTGGACGCGTTCACCTGGATGACGTATGGACGGTGTTCCTGGACACGCTCGCCATTTTCTATCGTTCGCGGATTATCAAATACTACGATCGCATGGATCCGGTTCGGCGCGACTACGAAGACTTGCAAGTTCACGTCGGTGCTAAACCGTCCGAGCCGGCGGAGACGATATCCACTCGATGAAGCCTCGCGTATTCATTCTTGGTCTCGACGGCGCAGACGATTCGAGTGTCGGCGTAGCGCTCCAAAAAGGGAAGATGCCGAATCTCCAACGTCTGATCAGGAATACGCTGGTGCCTCTGCGCTCCACGCCGCTTCCGATCACGCCGGCAGCATGGACGTCGGCCTACACCGGCTACAATCCCGGCAAGACGGGAGTGTTGACCTTTCAGCGCCGCGTACCCAATACGTATCGGGGGCGCATCGTCAATTCGGCAGACGTTGGCGATAGCGGGTTCCACACGCGCCTCGCGGCTGCCGGTAAAGCCGTTGTCAGTGTCGGTTTTCCGATGATGTCGCCGCCGCCTGAGGTTGCCGGTGCGGTGATCGTCTCCGGCTGGGACGCACGACCCTCCGCGCCGCTCACGAATAACGCGCGAGCAACTTCGATCATCGAGAGCATGGGATATCGCATCGACGACGAGTTTTCGAGCGATGCCGGCATCCTCGACAGCGGCATCGTGACACGCTTTTCGATCATCCGTGAACTCATGAAAGACGCCGACTGGGATTGCGCGATGCTTTACCTCGGCTTCATCGATGGCTTGGGACACCGGTTGGGTTTCGGAAATCCGCTCACGCAGACATTGCTCGAACGCACCGACGCGGAGCTTGGAGCGCTAGCCGCTACGTTGCCGGACAATACCGCGTTTATCGTCTGCTCTGACCACGGCTTCGGCTCGTTCGAACGTAGCTTTTCGGTAACGCAGTGGCTCGAGGAAAAAGGCTACCTCGTGCTGCGTTCGCAATCGTTCAAGAACAGTGCGTCGGGCGGCATTCCGGGCGTCGAATTCATGGATCTCAGTGACGGCGTGATCGACTGGTCGAAGACACGCGCGTTCTGTTGGGATGCGGTCGGGCGCCACGCGGCCATCGCGTTGAATACTCGGGGACAATATCCCGCGGGCATCGTCGATCCGCGCGAGGCTTTCGCGCTCGCCGGTACGATCATCAATGAATTGCGCGCAACGACGGATGCGGGGAAATCTATCGTTACCGATGCGCAGCGTCGAGAGCAGTTATTCTGGGGACCATACACCAGCGAGTTTCCCGAGATTTTTCTCGAGACGGCTCCGGACATCACCGCGTATATTGCCAAGCGCCGCCGCACCGACGACGGATTCGAGATCGAACCGGGTATCGTGCATGCCGGTGCGTTCAACTCTCATCAGGATGACGGACTATGGGGTTCGTCCTTTACGATCGAGGGTTCGGGGCTGCGCATCGAGGATCTGGCGACAACCGTGTACGCGCTGCTCGATGTGGAGATTCCCCCTGACGCCGACGGCATCAATCGCTCACCGAGCAAGACGGTTGTCGGCGCGGGAGCATCGCCGTACTCTGCCGAGGAAGAGGCTATCGTTCGGAAAAGGCTCGAGGATCTCGGCTATCTCTAATCGTCCTACTCGACTACGAAGTAGCTCGGATGTCCGGAAAACTGCGGCGATCTCTTGATGCGAATGGAATTGAGCGGATAGACCTCTCGCAACGCGATTGTTTCACCGGGAGATTTGAAGAAGCCAAGCTCATCGAATGCGAGCACGCTGCCTTTTGTCACGTATGGCTTCAAGAGTTCTAAACACGCCTTCGTGGGCTCGTAGAGATCGAAGTCAAAGTACGCGAGCGCGACGATGGTTTCAGGGTGTTCATCGAGATACCGCTTTAGTTGCTCGCTGCCCTCACCTTGACGTATTTCGAAGCGCTTGAGTTCGGGCAAGGGATCCAACTGCTGCCGAAGTGCCATGATCTGGGAGATTTGCGAGTAGTAGTCCGGAACAGTCGTCAAACCTCCGACGGTAAGCATCGGGTCGGTGCCGTCTTTTTCATCGATCGACGGGAACCCCTCGAAGGTGTCGAAGCCGACAATTTTTCGGGAAATATTGAACGGTTCGTAGATCGTGCGTAGACTATCGAAGATCGCAAGATCCCGTCCCCAGCGGACACCGAATTGGATGATGATGCCGTGAACCGGAAGCGCCTCGCAGTAGAGGTGATTCAGGAACATCAACCGTTTTAGCGAACGCGGCGGCATAAAGAGCCCGAGATTTTGGCACAGCTCCGCATTTGGCATCGGTGCTTCACGCGCAATTTGAGACAATCGCGTTTCTGCATCTTGATTTCTACCGGCTACTATTCGCTCCGACGTGCGAATCATGTCTGACATTTGCTTCCCCAATCGTTAGGCGCTCGTACGTGTGTGTTGGCCATGCGAATCTTTTCAATCAATCGCTCGATGGCGCTCGGATCGATGTGGATGCCCAGTTCGCGACCCGCAACCGGCGCGTGAAAATCCGTTCCGCCCGTCGTCAGGAGGTCGCGTTCCGCCGCAAACTGCGAGAAGCGCGCCTGATCTGCGCCATCTGCCGTGGGGTGAATAATCTCCACCCCGTCGGCGCCGAGCGCAACGAGTTCATCGAGGTGCTCGGTGCGACGCAGGCGTTTTGGATGGGCAACGATCGCTACGCCTCCGGAAGCGTGGATGAACTCGATCGCCTTCGCGGACGAGAGGCGCTCCAGTGCCACGTACCCCGTACCTTCGTCGGCCAAAAAGCGATCGAAGGCATCTTGGACCGAATCGACCAGACCCTTCGCAAGCAATGCTCGCGCGAGATGCGGACGCCCCAAACTGGAAGCTCCCACCGACTGTGCTTGCACGTCGGCCATGCAGACGTCGAGGCCCAGATTGTTGCAACGATCGATCATCATCGTCATGCGTTCGCAGCGCGCGCGCAACTGTTCGGCGAGCGCGCGCAGGAGCGGTGACGCGGTATCTGAGACGCCATACGCCAGCAAGTGCGCCGTGTGCCCCGCATGGTGCGAATCGACCTCCAGCCCTGGGATCGAGCGCGTCACGAGATCCGGCGGAACCGGATAGGCGTCGAGGTTGTCGTGATCGCTCACGCAGAACCACTCCAGCTCGCGCGCACGAATCTCCTCGTAGAGCCGTTGCGGTGCCCACACCCCGTCCGAGCATGAGGTGTGAAGGTGGAGATCAACCAGCATATTGAGCGGCCGCGAGGCCGGCGGCGCGCAAAAAGCGCGGCGGCATGTCGAGGATGTCCCAATCCTCGATCATCCCGCGTCCGGCGTCGCCGGCGAGCGCCTCGATAAAGATACCTTTCTGCGCATGATTCGCATCGTCGGGACCGGTATCGTTTTCGAAGGTGTAGATCCCGTCGTACCCGACCGTTCCAACCGCGCGCCAGAGCAGGTCATCGAAATACACCATGAGGTCGGGAGCAACACCGCGCACCGTTCGATAGATGTCCTCCGGACGGAAGATCTGCGTCGCCATCGGCGATCCGTCCGGCCGCGGAATCGCCCGAATCTTCTGCGACAGTTCGGCGACGAACTGCTCCACTTCGGACGGTGCGATCGTCCCCTGCGGTTCCCGCCCTGCGATGTTCAGAAAAACGCGCGAGTAGTACCCGCCCTCCGCCCACACCGACGTGTTCGCCCAATCGATCTCGAGCTTGTTGAGCGGCGTCAGCCGATCCGGATAAGACTTGACCGCGAGATAGCCTTCCTGGATCAGCCACTGCGCAATCGCAACGCCGCCGTCCATTCGCTTTGCTCCATGATCGGAAACGACGTAGATGTTCGTGCACGTCTGATCGACCTTTTCGAGCAACTGCCCGAGCATCACGTCGAGGTCCTCGTAGTATTTTTGGATCGCCCCTTCAAAGCGGTTCCCCGGTTCGTATCCACGATGCTTCGGGTCAAAGAACTTCCAGAACCCGTGGTGCAAACGATCCGTACCGATCTCGACGAACATAAAGAAGTCCCAAGGCTTCTTTTCGATCCAGTCGTTGAGAATGGTAAAGCGGCGTTCCGTCATATCGTAGATCTGCCGCAGCAAGTCGTCCTTGTCGTCGGTTCGAAAGTTGGTGCAATCCGTGAGGTACTCGCACCCATGCAACAACTGCGCGATCTCTTCGCGCGCGCTCGATGGGTATGTATAGTCGCTCTGCGCGCTCGGCGTCAGAAAACAGCCTACTTGAATACCGTTCACCGGCTTGGGCGGAAATGACGGCGGCACGCCAACGGTAATCACCTTTTTTCCGGCGCGACTGAGATGATCCCACACCGCCGGCTCTTTCACCGACAGTGACGTCGTTAATGCGAGACCCGAATACGTGTGATCCGTGCGATTGCGAAAGCCGTAGATTCCGAGTTCTCCCGGATCCTTGCCCGTAACCATGCAGGCCCATGCAGGGATCGTGATCGCCGGCATGACCGACTGAAGGCGGCCGTAGGAACCGCGAGCCATCAGGCCGCGCAGCGTCGGTAGACGCCAGTCGGTTCGCTCAAAAATCAACTCGCCTGCCGCACAGTCGAGACCGATCACGAGTAAGCGGGGATCCACGCTCAAAAACTTCTCCTTAACTGTCGAGCGATTTCGACTTCGCCGCCTCGTTTCGCCTTCTCGACATTCGAGGGCTTGTGCGAGAAAGGAGCAAATGAACCCGCAGATATGGTAGCTATCGAGGAATTTTCGGCGTCAGATGAGCGTTGGGTTAGCTTTTGCGCAGATCGATCCGATGTGACGTTGTTCCAATCGCCCGAGTGGTCGGAGATCGTGCGGGAGACGTACGACTTTTCTCTTAGGGTACTACTTGCAACCGAAGGCAGGACGGTCGTCGGCGGCTTGCCCTTTGCGCATATCGAAGACTTTCGCGGCCCGCGACGTGTGGCGCTCGCATTCGCCGATAACCTCGAGCCGCTGCCGGCGAGTCTATGGCATGAGTTCGAACGCTATCTCGCCGCGGACGCGTTGCCGTGGACGATCCGTACGCTCTGCAAACCCTCCGACGCCGCGCATTCGAGCAAGGTCGTCGCGCAGCACCACGCGGTGCATCTGCCCCCAACGTTCGCGGAAGCCGAAGCTGCCTTCAATATCAAACACAAACAGAAGTGGCGCCAAGCCGTGCGCGGCGGCGTGACGCACCGAGTCGACACATCGCTCGACGGCCTGCGCCTCTTCTACCAGCTCCACACCGAAACCCGAAAATTCAAACACGGATTGATGCCGCAGCCGCTCGCCTTCTTTGAGGCAATTCACCGCCGCTTCTTCCCTCAAAATGGATTCCTCTTGATTGCCGAGCACGAGGGCGCACCGATTGCGGTGATGTTCTTTCTCGCCTACGGGTCGACGCTCTACTATAAGTTCAGCGCTTCGTCGCTGTCGTCGCTCCCGCTGCGCCCAAACAATCTCCTAATTACCAAGGTTATAGAGATGGCGATCGAGCGTGGTTACAAAAAGCTCGACCTCGGCATCTCAGATACCGAGGGACTCATCGGCTTCAAAGAGCGAATCGGCGGCCGCGCGAGCGACGTCTACTCGGCGGTTTACAACCCGCGCGAGAAGTCTACCGCGGTTAGCGAGGTCGAACGTGCCTTCGGCGAGATTACCAAAGTGTTGACGGCGGAGGATGTACCGTCAGTATACGCGCAGCGCGGCGGCGAAATTCTCTATAGATTCTTTACCTAATTGCACGACGCTATCGTTTCCACGGATGCATGACAATGAGCGCTTTGGTTACAGCCGCGGCCACCACGGTGCGCCCGTAGCGCGAATAGTGGCCGTCAACGGTGCCGAAGAGCGAGGGGCGATCCGCCGCATCCTCCGCAGCGAGGACCGGGGGCAGCACATCAATGTAAGGCACGGTTGATTCCTGCAAAACGCGAATGATGCGATCCTGGAAATCGTTCCCTGCCGGCGGCCCTTCCTGCAAGAACATCCAGTCCGCAAACGACGCAATCTCGGTTTGCACCGGGCACTCGTTCGGACTCACCTGAAAGACAACTGGATTGGCGACCACAACCAGCGGTATCCCCGCGGCGCCGAGTTCCTGTTGTTCATGGTGCAAGAAATCCAACAGAGGCTGACGCCACGCGCCTTCCCATGCAACCTGATCGACCGCTAAGGTGGTGGAGTTGCGCGGAGGCCGGAACGAGTCTGCAATGTTCGCCGAGTTGAGCTGCAGCACGACGGCATCCACTACGCCCGTAGCGAGGATGTTGTCGATATAGTCGCGGAGGCCATCCAAGCCGCGCATCGGTGCAACTGAGATCAGTTTTGGTTCGCGTGGAAACCCGAGAGCTTGCCACTTCGATCGAAGCGACGCTTCGACTAATCCGGGGACGGACTGCGGCCAGCGGGTATTGTAATAGATGTACGAATTGCCCAGGTAGGCGATGCGATAGTATCGGTCGCTGATTGCCGGAAATGGATCTTCACCGGCAACGACTGCGCCGGCGTTGCGCGCCTCCTTGGGTGTCAGATCTCGCGTGAGCGGCGGATTGGGCTGCGGCGGTGTCGACGTCGGCGTCACTTTTCGGATTCGCCGATTTCCCGTATCGGCTACGATGACGCTGCCGTCCGGAAGTGCTGCAAGGCCGGTCGGCGCGTTGAAGAGCGCGCTTTGAATTGCGCCGTCACGATAGCCACCGTCCCAGTCGTCGGCATCGGGGAGCGGATCCGGGAACGCACTCGGCTGCAACGTGCGCAGCGAATGCGTGCGGGTGTCGGAATAAACGAACGAGCCATCGGGCAACCCTGCGATTCCGAACGCCGGCCCGATCGAGAGCCGCGTGTCCAGCGCCTCCTCTCGGACGTTGCCGCGCAGGTCATAGAGGACGCGGTACGCGGGATCGCTCGCCGGATGCATGATCCCCTCGCGGCGCAACCATGTCATGTCCCGATCGAAGATCAAGAGCTCCCGAGCCGTACCGATTACGAGCCGTCGGGCATTCGGCGGCCCGATGAAGGCCAGGGAGAAAAACTCGTTGGCTTCGGTCACGCCGGGAACGGCGATCGTTGTGACAACGCCATCGTGGATTCGGCGAAGGCCAAGGACGTTATCGAGAACGTACAGATCGCCGCTAGCGTCAAACGCCAGCGCCCGCGGGCGAATAAACCCTGCGCTTGCGATCGGACCATCGGCCGCTGAGGCATTCGTTGGGCTTCCGGCATATGTCGTGACGACGCCATCGTGAACGAGGCGAATGCAATGGTTGAGCGTATCAGCGACAAAAACGCCGCGAGCGTCGACGGCGACGGCGCTCGGCCGATTGAACCGCGCCGAGGCGGCGGGACCGTCGCGATAACCGCCGTCGACCCACATGCCGTTGTACGCGGGAACGCCCGAGCCGGCTAGCGTGGAGACCACGCCATCCCGCTCGATCATGCGAATGCGCTGTGCCGCGGCGTCCGCGACGTAAATATTCCCGACGGCATCGGTCGCGATCCCGACCGGCTTCATGAACGTTGCGGTCCTGGCTGGTCCGTCGGCAACGCCTTCTGAACCGGAACCCGCGACGGTCGTCACGACATACGAGAGTGCGAGCAATACGAAATGGTACATCTATCGGAGCGGCGGGA
>PMUE01000222.1 GCA_003167055.1 Vulcanimicrobiota bacterium
TCGGTAAACGGAAAGAACGACGGGCGAAACCGCACGCGTTGATCCTCGCCGAAGAGTTCGCGACACATGCCCGTCAGCATCCCTTTGAGATGTCCAAAATGAATGCCCTCGGCAACCAACAATCCTTCGATCTGATTGAATTGGAAGAGGTGCCGCGCGTCGACCGCGTCGCGGCGATAGCAGCGCCCGGGTGCAACAATGGCGATCGGCGGCTGATGCTCTTGCATCGTGCGGATTTGCATCGGCGACGTGTGTGGACGGAGCAGCATCGAGTCCGTGATGAAGAACGAATCGAAGCCTTCGCGTGCAGGGTGCGTCGCCGGAATATTCAGCGCGTCGAAATTGTAGTATTCGGGTTCAATCTCAGGTCCAACGACGACGGCAAAACCGCGACGTTGAAAATACGCCGCTGCATCACGCAGCACGGTCCGAATCGGATGAATGCTCCCGGTCTCGGGCGCGACCGCTGGGAAGGTTACGTCGATTGTTTGCGCCAGTTCGTCAGCGAACGCCAAGTTCTCGATACGTGACTGCGCGACGCGCAGTTCGTTCTCCATGCGTTCGACCGCTTCGTTGATGACTTTCCCGGCGTCAGGACGCTCGGCCGGCGGAAGTTGGCCAATGCCGCGGCGCAGCATCGTCACTTCGCCGCTGCGGCCGAGAAACGCAACGCGAACGTTTTCGAGTTCGCGCTCGTCGGCTACGCGCGCAACCGCCGCTTCGAAGCGGCGGTGAAGGTCATTGAGTTGGGTGGATAAATTCGAAGCGCCCGGATCCATATACCGGGCGCTTCGGGAAGATGATGCGGACTTCTTTGGTCAGCCCGGACTCGAAACCGGCTGGATCCGACGGTAAACAAGATAGGCACTGATCGAACCCGTTTGGGCGAAGAGTTTCCAGAAGAGATCGCTGGTTGCCATTGCTTGCTGACGTCTCCTTCTAGCCGCGGAATCGGCTCAAAACCGTGGGAATGCCGAGATTGTACCATGCCGCTTTTAGGGCCGGTAGTCTTGACTTTTCGCGCCCCCGAGGCTCTCTTGACAATGTAGCGATAAGACGTAGAGCGCGATCGAGCCGGCAACCGCCGCATTGAGCGATTCAGCGTCCCCTTGCATGGCTATTCGAGCTTGCTTCATTCCCGCAAATTCCCAGGAACCGAGGCCTCGTCGCTCGTGCCCGACAACCAGCGCCGTGCTCGCCCCGAACGCCAGATTCTCGAGCTCGGCACCGCCCGTGGTTAGCCCGATTGCCCGTGTCCCCGCCGTGGTGACGGCGGCAGCGAACTCCTGCGCCGTCGCCACGGCGAGGGGAAGTCGAAAGATCGAGCCCATGGCTCCGCGGACGACCTTGGGGTGATAGGGATCGACACCGAAGCGCCCGAGAACGACGCCCGACGCCCCGAAGGCCTCGGCCGAGCGCAGGAGCGTGCCGACGTTGCCGGGGTCATTGAGGTCCGCCAGCGCGAGGGTAAGCCCGCCCCGGACGACGGTCGCGAGGTCAGCCAGTCGTTGGGGCGCGACCGCGACCAGTCCGGTTGGCGTCTCGAGATCGGAGATCTTGCGTAGGGTACGGTCATCGACGACGAAGACGGGGGTTCCGAGGGCATCGAGCTCTCGGACGCGCGCATTACTTGCCAGTACCGCGTCCGTGACGTAGAGCTCCTCGACCGCGACCCCGCTGCGCAGGGCCTCCTCCAGCAGGGTCGGTCCTTCGAACGCGAAACGGCCGTGCTCTTTGCGCCCTTTGGCCGATTGCAAATCGCGCACGCGGCTTACGCGATCCGCGTGCGCGCCGGTTAGCGTCGCCACCGCGCGCGTGTTGCAATCATGACGATCGCGGCCATGCCGGCCGCGAAAACGTCGGCGATTTTGTCGTTGAAATGATGCGGCACGACAAAGATATTCAAGACGTACACGAGGATGACGAAGATCGCGAAGAAGTACGCAAGCCAGCCGATCTCAGCCATGATCGAAGACCGTTGTTGCACGTTAGGGGAGGTTATGGAGAGCAAGCCGCAAGTCATCTCGTCGCATGAGCGCTTCGCCGGGCGCGTCTTTTCGGTGCGTACCGACGAACTCGCCTTCGACGATGGCGGCACCGCGCAAGTGGATATCGTCGAGCACCGAGGATCGTATGCGGTCATCGCGACACCCTCCGAAGATTCGGTGGTACTGGTGCGTCAGTACCGTCACCCGGTGGGCCGGTCGCTTTGGGAAGTGCCGGCCGGAACGGCCGAGCCGGGCGAGGACGTGCTGGGGGGCGCTTTGCGGGAATTGGCCGAGGAAACCGGCTATCGGGCGGCCTCGGCCCGGGCAATCGGCAGTGTTTACATGACGCCGGGCTTCTGCGACGAGATTATGCATTTTGTGCATGCAGCCGGGCTGCTGCCTGGTACGCAGAGCCTCGACGAAGATGAACGGATCACTGTTCAAAATTTTACAATCGACGAAATGGCGCAACTCGTGCGGAGCGGAGAAATCGCGGATGCAAAAACGCTTCTAGCGCTACTTTGGTTACAGGGCTCACGAGGTGAACTTGCGCCGAACCGTGCCGATAATTGAGGTACGGGTTTGTACGGCTGCAAGTGTCTCAGTAAGCACTGCGGCCGTTGAACCGTGGAGGAAACCGTGGAAGTACCTCACGACATAGATGCCGTGTTAAGGCGGCTTTTGGAAGGCTCCTTAGAGGGTCCGGAGCAGTCGATGCTCGCGCCCGAAGACGAGTCGTATCTCTCGTCGCTGATTGCCTCGGTACGCTGCGGTCGACGTGCCGTATTGATCGTCGAGGATGCAGACGAACGCTTGCGTTATATGTTTAGCAACGCGACGCGCGCCGAAGCGGTAACAATGCTCGGTAAGGTCGTGGAAGCTACTGGGCGCCGCCTCGCCGACGGCGACGACTGAGGAAGCAGATAAATTTCGTATATCTTGCCGTCGGGCGTCAATCCAAAGCGATAGTGGTACTGTCCGTGCTGAAAACGGACGAGAAACTCGTACAAGGTATCCCCGTCACTCTGCGTCGTGCTTGCAATCGGTATGATGTCGAGCGGCTTTCCAAATGCCGCAAAGTTCGCGCGCACGAGGAGATCATCGGTCAAGTAGGTTGAAAAGGCCGGCGTGAGCTGCGTGCGATCGATGTTCTTATTGGCAATCCGGCCCAACCACTCGGTAGCGCGGTCGACGACCGCGTTATCGATCTGAGCGCGCTGCGGCTGAACCACAATGTCGAGAATCTCCGCCGCGAGCTGCTCCGGCGTAACCACGTCTCTCGAGTGCAACAAATCGGTGTTGGCCAACACGATGACGGCGACGTGATCGTCGGGCAGCAGCGCGTTCATAGCATGATAACCCGCGATCTCGCCGTTGTGCCAGACGTAGCGCTTGCCGCCGCGCTCGTCAACGACCCACCCCAAGCCGTATTGGAGAGCGCCCGGCGCGCCACTGGGCGTAAACATTTCGCGCTCCGCATCGACTCGTAGGACGAGCGGGAAGCCGATATCCCATTTCGCGAGATCGTAGACGTTCGTGACGACGCCGCCGTCGCCGAAGAGCCAGGCCGGATCCCATGGTTTGGCCGGGGTAAACGAACCCGGCGAGCCGGTATACCCAACGGCATGTTGCGGTGAGATCCCGCGATCCCCGGCCAGAAACGTCTGATTCATCGCCAGCGGAATGAAGACGTGTTGCTGCAGATAATCGGAGAGCGGAATGCCGCTCACACGCTCGACGATCAATCCGGCGATCGCATAGTTGAAATTGTTGTAACGGTACTGCGACCCGGGCGGAGAGAGTGGTTGCAATTTGTTCATTGCTGCGATGAGATCGGAGAGCTTGATCGTCTTGGTGCGATCTTGATCGATGCCTTGCAGCGCGAGTTCGTCGGGCAGTCCGGCCGTCTGATCGAGCAGTTCACGAATCGTAACGCCCTTGGCGATCGTGAGCTCGGGGACGTAGCGGGTCACCGGATCATCCAGTTTGAGTTTGCCGTCTTGAACAAGCAAGAGGACGGCCGCGGCGGTAAATTGTTTGCTGATCGAGCCGACGTACGTTTGCGTCGACGGTTCGAAGCGCGTGTGACGCGCGAGGTTGGCGTAGCCGAAGCCGCGCGCATAGACGATGCGGCCGTCCTCAACGACGCCGATGGCGAGACCGGGCGAGCGTTGTTCGCGGAAGATACGACTGCCCAGATCGTCGATCTGGTGCTCCATCGTCGCGGTGAGCGAGTGGGTGAGAGGCGCCGGCGGAATAGGCGCAATCACGGCGAGCAGCGCGGCAAGAACAAAGCCCGTCAGCATGTCGCGCCTTTTCGGCTAGAAAACGAGCTGGGCCTGGCCTACCTCCCGGTCGCCTTGCATTAGGGTGAGCCGATCCATCCGACGGCTCTTCGGTAAGTAAAGAAGCGCTACGTTGTCGTGCGGCATCGCGGTGCCCAGCATGGTGCTGGTACCGTCGTGTCGCCAAAGAACGTGCAAGGGTGCGCTTGCACCGCGGATGACAATGCAGTACCAGGAGCCGTCGGGCGCATACATGACCCGCGCGTCGGTGCCGGAAAAGGCGACCGTGCGATGTGGGCTGGTTGCGACGCGCGCGATCGCCTGCGTATCGGCGAGCAAGTCTCGATGCATTCTCAGGTTTTCTTGCAGCAGATAGGCGCCCGGTATCACCGCGATCAGCAGCGCCGCCGCGACCGCAAGGCCGACATTGTATTGCGCGGTTTGCCGGGCCGGCCGCACCGGCTCCGGCGCGAAGAATCGCGCCGGCGGTTCGAGCTGCGTCTGCGCGGCAGCAATTGATGCGACGTCGGACTCGGCTTGCGCAAGCAGGCGGCGGCACGCGTCGCAGTGCGTCAAGTGCTCTTCGGCGGCGCGTTGCTCGGGCGGTTCGAGCATTCCCAAGGCATAAAGCGCGGCAAGCTCGCCGAGATGATCGGTCATTCGCTCGAACCCAATGCTGCGCCGAGCTTTCGAAGACCCAACGCAATGCGGCTCTTTATCGTGCCAAGCGGCTCGTTCAATTCGCGCGCGATCTCGACGTGCGTCTTGTAATCGAAATACGCCAGTTCGAGCGGCTTGCGCTGCTCGGGCGGAAGCGACCGCAGCGCCGACCGAAGGCGATCGCGTTCGATCACGTCGACCGCGCCGAGCTCGTCGTGTTCCTGGGGCTCGGCGGCGACGCGCTCCTCCAGTCTGTGACGGCGACCCTTTGCGCGCAGTCGCGTGATCGCTTCGTTGCGCACGCACACGGTAAGAAA
>PMUE01000392.1 GCA_003167055.1 Vulcanimicrobiota bacterium
TGTCGCCCGAGAGCAAGAAGTGCCGCGTATTTTCGTAGTAGCGATCGCTTGGCGTGGTGTAGCCGATGTACGGCGCGGACAGCAAGCTTGGAACGTTCGCATCGTCGGTGAGGATTGCATGTCCGAGACCGTCGACTTCGTAGGCGTAGATGTAGCCGTATTTCGGCACGAGCACTAAGCCGTAGGTTTGAATCCCGCGCTGCACTTCATCGCGCAGCGAGGTCGCCTCGTTCGCTTTGACGACGTTGTGATAGACGGTGCGTTCGATCTCGGCCATATCGCCGAGCGCCACGACCGCGAACATCTCCGACGGAATGAGAAAGTTGTAGTAGCAGGCGTCGTCGGAGGGACGAAAGCCCGTCCAAATCATTCCGGTGTAGCCGACCGCGCGTCCCTTCCCGTCTTCGGCAAGTTCTTTGTGCGTGTAGCGCGAGTCGCGCGGATGATCTTGTTCGCGCTGCATCGTGGCGAGCGCCGCATCGAGCGCCTTTGCATAATCCGGCGTGAAGATCGACGCATCGCCGGTCGTCTTCCAGTAACTCCACGAGAGCGCGATCGGATATGCCAGCGAATCGAGCTCGAACTTCTGCTCCCACACCCGATAGTCGAGGGTGAACGCGTTCGCGTATGGGTCGACTTGCATGTACTTCACCATGCGCGCAATGATCGCGCGCAAAAGCGAACGCGTGTCGGGATCGTCCTTGGCAAAAAAGAGATAGGGACGCGCTTGGGCGCTGGCATCGCGCAGCCACTCAGCCGGAATATCGCCGGTTTTGATGTAAGCCGTGCCGTCGGGCGCGTACTCGGCGAGCTTGCCCGTGTCGAGCAACGCCGCCCGGAACATCTCGGCAAGGTGGGCGTTGGGACTGTTATAGTCGGCGGCAGCCCGGGCGATCGACTGCAACTCCAGGGAGTTGGCAGGCACCGGCAACGTCGCGACAAGGGCAGCACACGTCAGCGCGCAGGCGCACATCCAGCGTTCAATCACGGCCACGANNATCTCAAAACCGCGGTACTTGACTTCAATATCGGCAATTCTCCGCGCCGGCCGGTCCAGCAGGGTGCAGACGGCCAGTGAAGCAGGCGAGCGGGCCGTGAGCGATTTGAAAACATACTGTAGGGTCATTCCCGTATCGATGGTGTCGTCGACCAGGATAACGTGGCGGCCCTCAATAGAGGCTGAGGTGTCCTTTAAGAACCGGATGCCTTCGACGCTGCTGAACTTGGTCACCGCGATGGCGTCGTACTCACACGGAATCGTGATCGCCCGGGTCAGGTCGGCGAGAAAAGTCGCAGCCGCATTGAGGACGCCGATCAGCACCGGGATGCGTCCTTCGTAGTCCCGCGAGATCTCGGCGCCGAGCTCACGCACGCGAGCCGCGATGGTCGCTGCGTCGAAGAGGACGTCGCCGATCATGCGGCAGGGCGCAGGCGCGCGAAGAGCCGCTCGACGTCGCGACGCGTGAAGAGCTTCACGCGTACGCGCGGATGATGTTGCGCCATCAAACGCAACTTGCGGTTCTTCCGCGTATTCAGGGCCGGCTTGGCAACCGTCATTTCGATATACAGATCGTAATCCGGAAGGTAGAAATCGGGCGTAAAAAAAGCGACAGGTCTGCCGCTAGCGTTCCAACCGATCGGGAATGAACGAGGTTCATATTCCCAGGCGATTCGATAAAAATCGAAGAGCCCGGCCAGAGCCGATTCGCTCTCGTGAGCAAAAGTAATCCGTGACATCGCCACGGACCGACTTCCACGACACCGTCGCCCGAAATTCCGCTTTGACGGCGGGAAGACGAATGAGAAATCTGGCGCCGCCGAGCGGCGAATCGCCGGCGCTCACACTGCCGCCGGCGCGCTCGACAATGGTGCGCACGATACACAGGCCGATGCCCGCGCCGCGTGCCGCTTCGCTTGCAACGCCCCGCGTGCGGTGCTCGAAGATGCGATCGCGCTCCGTTAGAGCAACGCCCGGACCGTCGTCGTCAACGATCGCATGGACATACGGATCCTGGCGTTCGACGCGCACCCAAATGCGGCCGCCCCGGCTCCCATACTTCAGAGCGTTCTCGATAACGTTGAGCAAGACGTGCATGCAAGCGTCGCCATCGATCCGAGCAGCGGCCTCGCCGTCGTGTCGAGCCTCGATCGTCATCCCCGCTTCGCGCGCGATCGGCGCCAAGGCTTCGATTGCGGCGTGCGACGCGGCCACGAGATCGGTTACGCCGGCAGCCGGCGGCGGCGAGAGATCGAGCAGCGAGAAGTCGAGCATCCCGTCGACAAGGCGCCCCAGGCGCAACGCCTCGTTGCGCGCGACCTCGAGAAATCGCCGTGACGTGGCGGCATCGAGGTCGTCGTCGAGCAGCGTCTCGATATAGCCGCGAATCGACGTCAGCGGCGTGCGCAGTTCATGGCCTACCGTTGCCAGAAACTCGTAGCGCTCGCGTTCGCGTGCGCCGCGCTCCAGGGCGCGTTCGATCGTCCCTTCGAATGCGTCGACGTCGGCGCGCGTGGTCATCGGCCACCATCCTGTTTCCATGCGCCGCCCGGTTACAAGCGACATCGTCGCAGCGATACGCTCGAGCGCGGAGCGCGCATCGAGCGTCAGCGCGGTCGTACCGTCGCGCGCCGGCGTCAACATCGCAATGACGAACCAGTCGCTCCCCGGCTCGTGCGCGAGACGATCGCCCTCGCGCATCACGCGCTCGGCAGCCCCGGCAAAGGCCTCGACCGTTTCACGCTCCAGCCGGCGCGCGGCACGACGACCGTCGCGCCAGGCTAGCCGCGCGACCTCGGGAAGACGCAGCACGAGCAGCGGCACGTCGCATCCTCGCTCGAGTGCCGCGAGCAGACGCGGCACCAGCCCCGCCAACGCATCAACGCGCCGGGGTAGATTCACGGCCGAACGAACTTGTAGCCGTACCCGTGGATCGTCTGCACGATCGGCGGGAGCCCGGCGTCCTCTTCGATCTTCGCGCGCAGGCGCCGAACGTGGACGTCGACGGTTCGCTCGTCGCCGTCGAAATCGAAGCCCCACACACGCTCGAGCACGCGTTCGCGCGAAAGTGCAACGCCCGCATTTATCGCAAGCTCGAGAAGCAGCGCGAATTCGCGCGGTTTGAGCCGAACGTCGGTACCGTCAACGCGGGCCTCGCGCGCCGCCTCATCGATCTCCAAGCGCCCGAAGGTCAGACTCGCCGGCGCGGCATCCAAGATGCGACCGGCTCGTCGCAACACGGCGCGCACACGGGCCACCACTTCGCGCGGAGAAAACGGCTTACCGATGTAGTCGTCGGCGCCGAGCTCGAACCCGACAACGCGATCGATCTCGTCGTTCCGCGCGGTGAGCATGACGATCGGCACGGGACGCTCCTCGCGGCGCAAGGTTCGCACGACATCGAAGCCGTCGACCCCGGGCAGCCCGATATCCAGAATCACCAGATCGGCCGCGTGACGCGCGCGGCGTAAGGCTGCGTGGCCGTCGAGAACCGGAACGACACTGAAGCCTTCGCGCGCTAAATGATGTGCGAGCAGATCGCGTATCGCGCTATCGTCCTCAGCAACGACGATCGTGGGGGCCGCCATATGTACGAGAGTACCCGCGCGGCTTAGTCCAAGGACACCGTTCCCGCGGCGTGCTCCCGGAGGACGGCGTAGATCGTCGAGGCGGCAAAGCCCAATCGCTCGAGCCGCCGCGCCGCCGACGGATAACTCGACGCCGTGCGGCGCAGCACCGCGTCGAGCGCTCGCCCACAACGCGAACGCTCATCTTCCTCGAGCGCATCCACCGCGGCACACGCCTCGTCGCGGTCGATTCCCTGGCGAATGAGTTCACCCACGAGGCGAACATCGCCGAGCGCCTTGCGCTTGCGCTCGACGTAGAGCTGCGCGAAGAGTCGATCGTCGAGAAAGCGCTCAGCTTTGCAACGAGCGACGACACCAGTAATGGTGTCGTCGTCGTAGCCTTTGCGCGCTAGCCGTTGCCAGAGTTGCGCCTGCGTCAGTCGCCGCCGCGCAAGCATCCCGAGGGCGCATGCAAATGCACTTGTCATCCTGAGCCTGCCGAAGGATTACTCCTCGGTTGAAACCGCCACGACGGCGCTGCTGCTGTGACCGTTCTTCGAAACCGCATTGGTGAGCGCTTCCCGAATCTTCACTTCGATCTCGCTCGCCATATCAAGATGCTCCTCGAGGAACGCTTTGGCATTCTCGCGACCCTGACCGATGCGTTGATCGCCGTAGGTGTACCACGAGCCGCTCTTGCCGACGATGTTCTGTTCGAGCGCGACGTCGAGAATCGAGCCCATCTTGGAGATGCCGCGACCGTAGGTGATATCGAATTCTGCTTGCCGGAACGGGGGCGCCACCTTGTTCTTGACGACCTTGGCGCGCGTGCGCGAGCCGACGACGTCTTGTCCAACTTTGATCTGTTCGAGCTTGCGCACGTCGACGCGGATCGAGGCATAGAACTTGAGCGCGCGGCCGCC
>PMUE01000017.1 GCA_003167055.1 Vulcanimicrobiota bacterium
CTTCTTCTATCATTCCAGCATCGCCGAACCGGCAGCCGTCGGTATCGTCAAGGTCGTACGCACCGCATACCCGGACAAAACCGCCTTCCAACGCGGCGGTGAATACTACGATCCCAAGAGCACCCCAGCCAAACCACTCTGGATGAACGTCGACGTCGAATACACTGAACCGCTCGCACATTCGGTCACGCTCGCGCGCATGCGCGCTGAGCCGCGCCTGGTTGGTATGGCGCTGCTCAAGCGCGGTCAGCGNNAGGGACTCGCGCGCGAGTCCCTTTCTTTTGTGCACAAGCGGGTGGCGCCTTATGGTCTGGCTTTCGCCGCCATTGCCGATTGTGCGCGATCTTTCGGCAGCGCGAGCGTTATCCCGCGGTGTCGATTGTACGGACCGGACGCCGGGAACGTGCTCGAGTTTGTCATCTGCACGTTTGCGATGAACATCGCCATCCCAAACGTGGCCGGGTAGGCCTTGGTCTCAAAGTACCAGGCACCGAAATACAGCGTGAACGGACTACCCACATTTGCGTAGTTCGTCATGTTATACGGACCGCGCTGTACCCAATATCCGCCTTGGTATCTAGCTGACGTGCCGGTGCCTCCGTACGCGGCCGGTATACACGTATTCGTCGTGCCGAAAGTGCTCAGGCCGATCACACCCGGATCGACGAAGCAGTTGAGTTCGGCGAAGAGATACGAGTCATTGGGTGTGGTCGCGTTAAAGAGTGTGCCGTTCGGTGCACTGAGCACCGCCGCTTCTTGGTCGCCGTCTTCGAAGTTGCTGGCGCCACTCACCTCATACACCCAGAACGAGAGGTATGGGTTCGTCGAATCCAGCGTGATCGTCTGACAGATTCCAACCGCGCCTTCCGTGACCGACGCCATTTCTCCGCCGGAGGGAGCAGGTGAACCACCAACGAGAGCAACGGTGCTCGGAATGGCGGTCGGCACCGTGGTCGCGCCGGCGTTGGGGTTGAGATCTGGGGGCGGCGTTACGACCGCGGTGTCGTTGTCGACCACCGAAGCCGCGAGTGGTGCCGTCGAGGCCGGTGGGGCTTGGTTGCCGGTACTAAACGGTGGCGGCGACGGATTGATCGCAGCCGTGAGTGACGTGCGACTATATGAGCACGGCTGCCAGACGGCCGCACCCGACGGATTGTTGAATCCGCTAGCAAAGGTTCCGTCTTGAATCGGCGACACGTCAACCGTCGCTATGTCGGTATCGCCGAAAGGATCGGTAAACGTCAGGGTCGCCACGCCGCTAGCAACGCCCCTGACCGTAAACGTAGCGAAGCCTCCCGATGAGGCGGCTGAGGACGTGACGGTTGCTACAGATGTATTGCTGCTCGTGGCCGTGATCGTCAGGCTCTGGGTGGAGACCGTTGACACGGTAACCGTCGTCGAATCGTCAGCAGAGATAACGAAGGCACCGGGTGACGGCTTGGGTGACGGCAAGGTATTGCTCACCGCAACTATGTCCGTGGTCTTCTGACCGACGGGATCGGTGAACGTCAGGGTCGCCGTCCCCGGCGCGTTGCCGTCGACCGTGAACGGTGCCTGCCCGTTAGGCGCCGCCGTTGCCGAAGCAGTAACAGTTGCGATACTCGTGTTCGAACTCGTCGCCGTCACGGTCAGGCCCGGATTCGTTACGACATCGATCGTCGTAACCGAAAACAGCGCCATCGACACCGGGTTCGGCGACGAAACCGGAGGCGACGGTTCAGGCGTCGGCGTCGCGAAGATTTGACCGGTGTACACGGCCAAATAAAGACTCGCCCCGGCGGCGAGTGAAATTGGCGGATTGAATATCGACGACGCGACCGTGATGACCCCGCTGCTGCTGACGTTTGCAGCCGAACCGGTCGTGACCCACTGCGAACCGTTCCAGAAGGCCAAATGGTAGGTGCCGCTCGGGAACGCCGTCGTCGGGGCGACATTCAAAACGGTAAGCGATATCGTGGATGCGGTCGATGCCGTGACCGCAACGTACGCAACGGGTGTATTCGCGGATTCGTCGCGCCGTGCGCCGCCGGTGAGCGATCGCTGCGCGAGTTGCAGTGCCGGAACGCCACTGGGATTGCCGGCGCTCTGCGTTGCGGAAACCGTACCGGTTCCGGTGACGCCGACGGTGCCGACGCCGAGCCCGGTCGCCTGCGGCATCGTGATTGTCGCGGATTGCCCGCTTGGAAGCGACGTGACGCCGACGCCCGCTATGGAGGGGTACGGTGTCCCAGGCGCACCGCCGCTACACGCAACACCGACAGCTAAGACGAGGGCGGCCAATCCGCCCAGCATGCAATTCGACACGTTGCGCGGACCGCGAAGTTCGTTATGCCTCACACTGCCTCCATAAACAACGAGCAAGAGCTTAGCGTAGGATGAGAATCCGAGCCGTCGTTATCGTTGATTGAAGGCGTGAAGAAAGTCTGAAAAAGAAAAGGGCCGCCGCAGCGACCCTTTTCTTTTGTTTGCAGGCAATGCTGCGTTATGGGTGAGCCTTCGCTGCTAAAGCCGCTTGCGCGCGACCTTTCGGCAGAGCGAGGGTTACGCCACGATCCCGATTGTACGGAGCCGATGCCGGGAACGTGCTCGAGTTGGTCATTTGCACGTTTGCGATGAACATCACGTTTCCGTAGCTGGTGGGTCCGACTTTCGTTTCCCAGTCCCAGACACCCAGGAACAGCGTGAAGGCGCTACCCGGACTCACGAACGAGGAGATGTTGTACGGGCCGCGTTGAGTCCAGAAGCCTCCCTGGTAATAGAACGAGGTAGCGGTGCCCCCGAGTGACGCCGGGATGCACTTGCTAGCCGTGTAGCTCGTCTCCGACATGACGCCCGGATCCCCTAAGCAGTTCTGTTCGGCGAACAGGATCGAACTGCTCGAGTAGAGGGCAGTCCCCGAAGAGTTGAGGATGTCAGCCTCTTGGTCTGCGTCATAGAACGGGCCGTAAAGGCCGGCTTCGTAGACCCAGAACGTGAGGTACTCGTTGGTGGAGTCTAGGGTGATCGTTTGGCAGATGCCGGCGGCACCTATGTTGAGAGACGATGCGACGCCATCGCCGGCGGGAGCCGGTGTGCCGCCCGCCAAGGCGACGTTGTTGGTACCGATAGCCGGTGGGATCGTAGCGCCAGCACTCGGATTGAGATTCGGTGGCGGCGTCACGACGGCCGTGTCATTGGCCAGCATCGCGCTAGATTGCGCCACGGTCGACGCAGGCGGATTCTGGCTTCCCGTCGCTTCCGGTGGCGGCGACGGGTTCACCGCGGCAGTCAAAGACGTACGGGCATACGAGCACGGAGTCCAGGCGGCGGCCCCGACTGGATTGTTCCAACCATTTGCAAACGTCGGGTCCTGAACCGGCGAAACGTCGACCGAGGCGGTGTCCGTGTCACCATAGGTGTCGGAGAACGTGATCGTCGCAACACCACTCGCAACGCCTGTGACCGTGAACGTCGCGTTGCCGAGCGAATTCGCCTGCGCCGAAGACGTGACCGTCGCTACAGCGGTGTTACTGCTCGTTGCGGTGATCGTGAGGTTTGAGACCGTCGACACGGTGATGGTAGTAGAGTCGGCTGCCGCGATCACGAAGGTTTTCGGTGACGGCGCCGGCGAGGGCAAGGTGTCGTTTACCGTAACCTGATCAGTGGTTGTGTGGCCGATTGGATCGGTAAACGTCAAGGTCGTGGTTCCGGCCCCCTCGGCCGTTACAAGGAACGGCGCCTCTCCATTTGGAGCGGCGGTCGCCGATGCCGCCACCTGCGCGACGCTCGTGTTTGCGCTGGAGGCCGTGATCTCCAAGCCCGCGTTCGTCGCGACGTTGACCGTTGTAGTTGTGAGCAACGACATCGTTACCGGGTTCGGCGACGAAACCGGAGCCGACGGCTCAGGTGTCGGCGTCACGAAGATCTGGCCGGTATACACAGCTAGGTAGAGACTCGCGCCGGCCGCAAGGGAAAGCGGCGGATTGAACGTTGAGGACGCCACGGTGATTACGCCGCTGCTGCTGACCTTGGCAGCTGAGCCGGTTGTGACCCATTGCGAGCCATTCCAGAAAGCTAAATAGTAAGTGCCGCTCGGAAGCGTGCCCGTCGGTGCGACGTTCAATACGACCAACGATATCGCGGATGCGGTCGAGGCGGTGACCGTGACGTACGCTACCGGCGTATTCGAAGACGTATCACGTTGTGAGCCGCCGGTCAGCGATCGCTGCGCTAGTTGTAAGGCAGGAATGGTGCTCGGGTTGCTGGCACTCTGGCTCGCCGCAACGGTCCCGGTTCCGGTCACATTGACCGTGCCGACGCCGAGCCCGGTTGTCTGCGACATCGTGATCGTTGTCGAACTCCCGCTCGGGAGCGACGCGGTGCCGGCACCGGCGACAGACGGATACGGCGCGCCGGGAGCACCGCCGCTGCACGCGACGCCGACAGCTAAGACGAGGGCGGCCAAGCCGCCGAGGATGAGGTTGGATGTGTAGCGATTCATTAGTGCGAGGCTCCCCAGAGTTTGGTTAGCTGAACGCCCCAGATGGCGGGGCCTTTGACGTTTCCGAGCGTCGGCGCGATGGTGCCGTTGGCGAGCGGAATGGCGACGCCTCCGTATGCGATCGGAAGCACGCTTTTGTATGCGTTGAAGATGTTGTTGCCGGCTATTTGCAACGAGAGCGAGTTCGAGATCGGTGCGCGCAGCGTCACGCGAGCAATCGTGAAGGGCGGCTCACCATACGAGTTGTTTTTACCCAAGAGGGTACCGCCGAACGAGGCGTACCATCCCGAAGGCGTCTGCCAGTTGATCTCCGCGTAGCCTTGCAGGTACGGAACCGACTGGTTGGAGACGCCGCTCGCGGCGTCCTCGACGCAGTAGTAGTCCGTTGCGGGGCAGTATCCCGAGTGCACGTAGTACGTGCCCGGCGAACCGCCGGTGTAGTTCTGACCGGCAACGACAGCCAGATTTTGGTTGTAGTTCGCCGGGATGCACGGAAGCGTGGCCGAGTTCCCGAAGCTGCAGTAGAAGTCCGAGCCGAGATTGTAGGCGTAACCGCGTTGCGTCGATCCTTGGACGGTCCAGCCGATGCCGTTCGGCACGATATGCTGGATCGCCAGTTCGATGCCCTCATAACGCGCATTGTTCACGTTTCCGTTGATCGAGTAGTAGAGCGGAAATCCCTGATCGGCCGCCGGGAGTCCGGGGCAGATTGTGGGAGTACAGCTCTTTCCCGAATAGTATGTCGTGGAGAGGAATTGATTGTAGAGATTGGTCTCGTACACGTCCGTCTTGAGGAAGTACGACTGCTTGAGTTGGTAGTCCGCGCCGAGGTCATAACCGAACGCGGTCTCCGGTACAAGATTCGGATTGTTGAGCGACTGGGTTATCGTGTCCGACGTGGCGTTGTAGGTGGGCGCCGCGGTAAACTTCGAGAGCAGGCCGCTATACGGCGGAGCAATCGAGGATCCGGCGGAGGCGCGTAGGCTTAAGTTGGGGCTCGGCCGGTACGTCAGGCCCAGCCGCTCATCGAAGTGGGTCGGGTTCGTCGTTACAAACGTCGCGTTGGCGCCGCTAAGTTCGCAGGCTGTCGCAGACGTGTATGACGCTCCGGTGCCGCACGTCGTCGCCGACGTGAAAGAGTACTGGTTCTCATACAAGCTCAACAGCGCGTTCAGCTTCGTCCCGAAGTTCTGGTTCACGCTCAACCGGTAGGTCGAAAAAACCTGGCTGGTACCATCGGGAATCGTGACGTCGGGCACGCCGCCCGTCACTACGGGATAGGCATTCGTATCCGCCTCTTGTTCCCAATAGGACGTCGTCGAATTCGTTCGACTATACGAGAGGGTCACTGCGTCACCTAGACCATATGGGTGCTGATATTCAAGGTCGAGGCCACCTAGTGAATCGTTTTCGCTCTCGACGAAGTACTCGTAGTAATCGATCGGCGTGTACGCGTTGTCATAGATGGCCCCGTTGCCGGTCGTGCCGTTCAGCGTCATGAACGAGGTGTTCGGCGTCGCGGGGTTCCCGGTGCCTTGGCTGATGAGACGGTCAATCGAGGCGTGGTAGTACCGGGCGAGAATCGTGTCTTGGCCGATCGTGCTCGCAACTTCGGCTTGGAACATCGGTTCGTTGCTTGTCTCCAAATCGGGAGCCGGGTACACGTTCGAGATGAGGTAGTGCGAGCCGACCCCTACCGGCCCACTGTATCCCGCGCCCGGTTGGAAGACCGAGGGCACGGCTTCCAACGTATCGCCGTTCTCGTCGGACGAGGCGTGGCTACCCAGATAGCTTACGGTTGCGACGGTCGCCGACGAAAAGCGGTAGCGTAGCTTGAGTAACTCGTTGAGCTTGTAGAGCGATCCGGTGATCGGGTAGCAGCATGCCAGCAACGAGTAGTTGTTGTAGGCCTCGGCGCCCGTGCCGGGGATCGGGGACAGGTTGTCGTTGTAGCCCAGCGGCGTCATTACCCCGTTGTACGGAGCATAGCCGCCGTTGGTATTGCCGATTTGAACGTTGTAGTTTTGGATCACCGAGGGCTCGTTGATTTCGCCGATGTCGGCGACGAAGCCGAGGCGTCCGGTCGTGCCGCTCCAGCGGGCGTTGAAGAACGTTCCACCCGTCGACGTGCCGCCAGCCAGCCACTGCGACTCGAAATCCGATGTGGGATCGAGCGTACGCATGTTGAGCGTACCGTTGATCGCGTAGTTCGTCTGCGCAGCCTGCGCGCCGGGACCTTTGATCGTGTCGTAGCTCTGAAACACGAACGGGGTCCAGAACGAGATGACGTAATCGCCGTACTTACCGACTGAAAGAGGATGACCGTCAATCTCCGTAGCTGTCTCGAATGAGAGGCTGTTCCGGATGTTTGCGTATTGAATCGCGCCGGGAGCCGCACCGTTGGTATCGTTGGAGCTCATCGATACCTGCAGGCCCGGGACCTCATTCAAGACGTCTTGTAGGCCGGTCGCCCCTTGATTCAAGAACACCTGATTCGATACGGTGTTGACGGCCGCTGCCGACGTGTTGAAGGTTCCCCTTCCGACGGCTCGGACGGACGCGATCGTACGGAGCGAGGTGAACGTTGCGCGCGGAATCGTGATCGAGAGGGTCTCGACTTCGCCCGAAAAGACGGGAAAGTCCGACTCCGTCGCCGCCTGGTAACCCGCCTTCTGCACGTTGATCACGTAGACGCCCGGGACAATGCTGCCGATTTGAAACATACCCTTGGCGTCCGAGGTCGTTTGCACGGTCGCGGCGCCACGGATAGTGATCGTCGCGTTTGCGACGGGCGCGCCCTCTTCATCTCTGACGGTGCCGGATATGCCGCCGGTTGTCTTGCTCGTCGCCTGCGAAACGAGTTGCCCAGTCGCCGGTGTTGCCGCATAGGCGGGTCCGGTGATGGCTGCTGCCAGAGCAACTGCGACGAGAGCCCGAACGAGTTTATGCACACTGCCTCCAAGTCGACCGCACAAAACGTCAATTAGCCGCGGCATGTCCGCAGCAACCCTTTAAAGAGCTTATCGGCTAGAAACTTAAGATGTCATTATGCAGTTGGCGGATTATGCCGACTGTGCTTGGGCCAGATAAATACGCTGTGCGTGAATTGGCATTTCTCCAGCAGGAATTTGCATTCGCGAATACGAGCCGTCCGAATTGAGGACGCGGCTCTTCACGTTGTCGGCGAGCAACACGGAGAGAATCTGGCTGGTCAGGGTTTCCGCGATGACCGGATCCATGACCGGCACACCCAATTCCACGCGACGGTCGAGGTTGCGACCCATCCAATCGGCGCTGGAGATGTAGACCTCACGATCACCTCCGTTTTCGAAGACGTAAATGCGTGAGTGCTCCAAGAACCGGCCGACGATGCTGCGTACGCGAATCGTCTCGCTCACGCCCGGGACGCCCGGCCGAAGGATACACATACCGCGGATGAGCAGCTCGATCGGCACCCCGGCTTGCGAGGCGCGGTAGAGCGAGCGCGCGATGTCGGCGTCGGTGAGCGCGTTGAGCTTGGCTCGGATACCGGACGGGCGGCCCGCACGAGCGTGCTCGGTCTCACGATCGATCATGGCCAGCATCTCGCGGCGCAGCGTAACCGGGGCGACGAGCAGATCCTCGTAGTCGGTGATGTTCGAAAAGCCGGTCAGCGCGTTGAACAGCTGCGTCACGTCCGCGCCGAGTTCGCGCCGGCACGTGAAGAGACTCAGATCGGTATACAGTCGTGCGGTCTTCTCGTTGTAGTTGCCGGTCCCGAAATGCATGTAGCGCCGAATGCCGTCCTCTTCCTGGCGCACCACCATCAACGTCTTAGCATGGACTTTCTGTCCCGGGAATCCGTAGACGACGTGAACGCCCGCGCGTTCCAGCCGCCGGGCCCATTCGATGTTGTTCTCTTCGTCGAAG
>PMUE01000172.1:0-673 GCA_003167055.1 Vulcanimicrobiota bacterium
AGGTTGCCGCCATGGCCGTCCACATCGGCGGGATTTTCTTTTGGTTCGTCCCGTCGCTGATCGTCTATCTGGCGGTGACCAACAATCCGTGGCTCAAAGAGCAGTCGCGCAACGCGCTCAACTTCCAGCTCACGATGCTGATCGCGTTCGTCATCGGGATCGTCTTGAGCGTCATCGGAATCGGCTTCCTGATCGTTTGGGCGGTCGAAATTGTGGTTATCGTGTTTTCGATCGTTGCCGCGCTTCGCGCCAACGCCGGCGAAACGTACAAATACCCGCTCTCGATCGACCTCGTTAAGACGTAAACAACGCGTCCCACTGCTCGCGGCTGATGCGCAGCTCATCTTCTTTGAGGTCTCGCAGCGGCGTCTGCGTGAGCTTTTCCCGTTCGTTGAGATCCGGCACGTTGGTATCGACGAAGAGCAGTCCGGTCACGAACTCGCCACGCGTACGCGTGTCGTGAATCACGCTGAGCGCGCCGATGCGGCTGGTCGCGTCGTAGTCGTGATCGACCTTTCGTAACAGCACGCGCGAGCCGTCCTCGAGTTCGATATCTTGCACGGTGCCGGGCTCGTAGTCGACCGTGATCTCTTCGCGCGGGCGAATGAAATCGGGCGCATTGAGCGTCAACTCATGATCCTTCACGTAGGCGTAGCTCTTGGTCGAGCCTTCA
>PMUE01000172.1:758-8232 GCA_003167055.1 Vulcanimicrobiota bacterium
CCGTACACACCGTTGTTCTCGATAATGTAGACGCAATCGACGTTGCGCCGGACCATGTGCGCGTACTGTCCCAGCCCAATGCTGGCGGTGTCGCCGTCGCCGCTGACACCCAACACCAGCATCTCACGATTGGCAAGTTTGGCGCCCGTCGCCGCCGATGGCATACGGCCGTGCACGCCGTTGAAGCCATGCGCCTGCTCGACGAAGTACGCCGGCGTCTTGGAGGAGCAGCCGATACCGCTCATCTTTGCGAGCAGATGCGGCGCGACGCCGTATTCGTACAACGCTTTGATCAAATGATTGGTGATCGAGTTGTGTCCGCAACCGGCACATAACGTGGTCGGCAAACCTTTGTATACGTCGCGGGAGAGACCGATGATGTTGACGCTCATTCAGCAACCACAGCCGGCTCGCGCTCGGCTTCCAATAGCGGATCGATGATGGCGTGCGCATCGATGGGCACGCCGTTGTAGTGACGGACTGATTGGACTCGTGAGATGAGGTGATCGGGCAACTCGATGCGCAGCAACCCGAAGAGTTGACCGTCGCGATTTTGCTCGATCACGTAAACGCGCTCGTGCCGCGCAATAAACGCCGCGACTTCGGGGGCAAACGGCAATGCGCGCACGCGCAAATAGTCGGTTTCCAGACCATTTTCTCGCAAAATATCGCGTGCCTCGATGACCGCGTGATGGGTCGTGCCGTAGGCGATGATGCCGATGCCGGCACCATGCTCGTCGACGACCGGCTGGGGTACGACGGTGCGCGCCGTCTCATGCTTACGCACGAGGCGGTCGAGATTGCGCTGCCACACGTCGGGCATTTCGGAATAGCGCGCCTCTTCGTCGTGGCCAGTGCCGCGCGTGAAGTAGCCGGCAGCGTTGTGGTTGGTGCCCGGCAGCGTGCGGTACGGAATGCCGTCGTGATCAACGTCACGATAGCGGCCCCACCCTTCGAGCTTGTTGAGATCCTTTTCGGTGAGCACTTTGCCGCGATCGAATGGTTTATCCGGATAGGGCAGCGGTTTCACCATCCACGAGTTCATCCCGAGATCGAGATCGGAAAGGACGAAGATCGGCGTTTGAAAGCGGTCGGCAAGATCGAAGGCTTCCATCGACATCTCGTAGGCTTCTTGCACTGTCGCCGGCAGCAACACGATATGTTTGGTGTCGCCGTGCGAGAGCGTATAGGCAAACGAAACGTCGCCTTGCATCGTGCGCGTTGGCAAGCCGGTTGACGGCCCCGCGCGCTGTACGTCGAAAATCACCGCCGGCACTTCGGCATAGTAGCCGTATCCGGCCCATTCGGCCATCAGCGAAATGCCCGGTCCCGACGTCGACGTCATCGCCCGCGCACCGGCCCAGCCCGCGCCGAGCACCATCCCGATCGCCGCAAGTTCGTCTTCAGCTTGCACGACGGCGACGCGTCGCTCACCGGTCGCTGGATCGACACGATACTTGTCGGCCAGCGCGATGAAATTCTCGCAGAGCGACGACGACGGAGTGATCGGATACCACGCGGCGACGGTGCAGCCGCCCATGATGCATCCGAGTGCGGCCGCGCGATTGCCGTCGAGGAACGAATAGCCGTCGGTTTTGCCCGGTATGGGTTCGAGCGCAAAACGGTCGGCCTTCTTTAAGTGTTCGCGCGCGTAGGTAAAGCCGATGCGCGCCGCTTCGACGTTGGTTGCGGCGGCTTTCGCTTTGCGTTTGAACTGCCCGGCGATCGCGGCTTCGACGTCGGCTTCACCGATGCCGAGCAACTCGGCGACGACACCGACGTAGATCATGTTGAGCAAGTACTTGCGCAACGCGCCATCGCTGAAGTGCGTCTTGGCGAGTTCGTTGAAGGGCACTGGATAGTATACGACGTCGTCGCGCAGGCTTTCGCCCGACACCGGATAGGTCGCTTCGTGAATCACCGCGCCACCCGGTTTAACGCCGGCGATGTCGTTACGCCACGTTGCGGTGTTCAAGGCAACGAGCAAATCGACGTCGCGCGTGCGGCACTGATAGCCTTTTGAGGAAATGCGCACGTCGAACCACGTCGGCAATCCTTCGATGTTCGAAGGGAAGACGTTCTTCGGCGCTACCGGTATCCCAAGACGAAAGATCGCGTTCGTCAGAACGAGATTGGAGGACTGACTGCCTGAACCGTTGACCGTCGCGACGCGGATGGTGAAATCGTTGGTGACCCGTTGGTGCATTACTGCTACCTTTGTGGCTTTGGGCGCCAGCCCTGCCCCGTTCGAAGGACTCCTGCCGCTAGAACCCAACTCGGCAGCCATGAAGCAGATCGTTTTCGCCGCTTGCCTCGCCGCGCTCGTCGCGCTGACTGCCTGCGGCAGAAGTTCGAACGTCACCACGCAGAGCGCGGTGACCGGCGCGCCGTCCGCGGGCGGCACGGTGCTGGTCAAATCCGGCACGACATTCCAGGGAGCGCTGCAACAAGAGATCGCAACCAACAAAAGCCACGATGGCGACACGTTCACGCTCGCGCAGCACGACACGCTGATGCATAAAGAGCCGGCGCTGCACGGCGCCGTGATCGAGGGTCACGTCGAGAACGTCTCGGCGGCCGGCGTGGGCAAAAAGCCTGCGCTCACCGTGGTTTTCGACGATATACGCATGCCCGACGGAACGACCGCCCCGGTCAACGTGCGCGTCGTCAACATCAGCGCCTTCGATGCGAAGACGCATCATTGGCGGACGTTTGGTATGGTGCTTGGCGGAGCAATCGCTGGGCATATGGCCGCGGGCAAGCATCATGGCGGCTTAGCCGGTGCCGCGGGCGGCTACGTGCTTTCGCAGCAAATGAAGACCAACGTTGACGCGCAGCCCGGGACGATCGTGGTGTTGAAGTTCGTCAGCGATGCCGTGGCGCAAACCAGCGCCGCGCCGAGCAGCTCGCCCTAACGTCTTCCCGTTGCGTTCGAGACCGCGGGCGATCGCTTTGCAACTTGGTAATTCGAGAACGTCGCCCAAGCCATCGCGCGATAGTGCGGCATCACGATTTCCGCCTCTTCCGAGCCCGGGAAGAACAGCCCGTCGACGGACTGTGGAACAATCGTAAGCTTGACGTGCCCGCCGTAATCGTAGGTGTAGAGAATCTGCAAGAGTCCCTGCGCAGCATCGATCTGTGCGCGCGCTTCGCTTAACGGGCTCTTCTTCACATCGTGCAGCGACAGCGTGGTCACGCTGCCTTGTGATCCAGCGACTGACATCGTGTACAGCGACGGCCAATTCGCAACGTCGAGCGAGCCCATCGGCATCGTCTCATAACCCTTGCCAAACCACGGGACGTTGTCGAAGTGGACGCTGTAGTCGCCGCCGCGCGTGTAGGTGCCGTGACCGTGCAGCGTAAAGCGTATCCACGGAAACGTCAGCAGCGCGATGCGCGCATCGACGTCGAACGTGTAGTGCTGCACGGCGGCGTTGCGACCGGAATACGCCACGATCACCGCCGGCGGGATGCCGGCGGATGCAACGGTCGCGGGTGGTGGGGCTTGCGCAGTCAAAAGCAGCGCAGCGAGAATGATCGGAACTCGGCGGAGCATTTCCGGGCTGATTCGTCGGCTACGGCGCCCAGCCCCTTACGACTTTTGTTACTTTGGATTAGAAGTAAGCGTGCAGTCCGAGTAGCTTTCAAGCTGCCAGTCGCCCTTGATCTGCTTCTCCCACAACAGGCTAAAGTTCCGCGGCGACGCGAAGATGAAGCGCTCGCGCGTCGGTGGGGCAGACTTGCCGTCGTTCTGCGTCCCGCTGACCTCGACGAGCTTGCGGTCGCCGCCGTCGGAGGTGCCGGTAAAGACCGTCCCGTTCGACCCGACGTTCTTGACGTGCCAGACGCCGGTCTTGGCGTCGTACTTGAACGTCTGGTTGTACCATCCGCCCTTCGACGACGAAGCGAACTCGATCCGGTCGCTGATGTCGCCGTTGGGCGCGACAGTAAACGTGGACGCGACCGCCGACCCGGCTGCCGTCGTGCACCACCATTTGCCTGCGAGTTGTGTAGCTAGGGCCACCGCTAAGAGCATCATGTCCATGACGATACGGGCTCGGCTGCTTCACTGCCTTGGCCTTCGACAATCCCCGTAAAAATTAGGTCGAAAGCAAGGGTCTTCGGGCGCCGGCCGAACGACGGCACATGACCAGCACCGTGGCGCCGGTGACGACCCGTGAAGAGCTGCTCTATCTCCTGACGCGGGCTTCGGAACTCGAGCATAACTTGGCCTGCGTTTATCTGTACGCCGGCTATTCGCTCAAGACGGATTTGCGTGAAGGCGGGATGACGCCGGACGAGCTCAGCGCGGTTCGCGGCTGGAAGCGCAAAATCGCTCACGTCGCAATTGAAGAGATGCTGCACCTCGCGCAAGTGTGCAACCTCACAACGGCGGTTGGCGGCGCGGCGCACTTTGCGCGATCGAACTTCCCTATTCCGGCGACGGCATTTCCGTTCGGCATCGAGATGTCACTCGAACCATTTTCGATGGCGTTGATCGAGCGGCTGGTGTGCTACGAGATGCCGGACGACGGTGTGCTGCCCAAGAATCGTGCCGCGGAATACGAAGCGCTCTTCGCGCGCGTTGCGCATCACACCGACGACGAGACGCTGCGCGAACAAAACACGATCGAACCGTTCGACGTCGATTTTCGCACCATCGGCGAGTTCTATCGCAAAATCGAATCGGCGTATTCGTGCATCCATCCGGAGCGGTTGTTTATCGGGGATCCCGCCGCACAGTCGAATCCGCAGTACCTCGACTTCCCCAAAGAGCTCGTCCAGGTCATCGATACCGACTCCGCCCGGCGCGCGATCGAGATGATCATCGAACAGGGCGAATCGCCGACCAAAGAGCATCCCGACGCGCACTTTTGCGTTTTCGATGGGATACGTCACGAATACGCAGCGCTGCTCGAAGCGGCGCAGCGTGAAGGACGAACGTTCGACCCGGTTCGTCCGTTGCTGAGCAATCCGCGGACGCGCGGTATCGCCGACACCTTCGGCGCCAACCGCATCACCGATCCGGTGGCGCAGGAACTCGGTGGACTCTTCAACAGCGCGTACGCGCTGATGCTCGCAATGCTCGCCCGGTTTTTCGCGCACGGCGATGAGACCGAAGAAGAGCTGCGGATGCTGGCACGCGGGACGCTGCGGATCATGGCATCGGGCTTGCGCCCCCTGGGCGAAGCGCTGGCGAAAACGCCGGCTGGACATGAATATCCGGGAAAGAACGCGGGGCCGGGCTTTGGGTTCACGCGCAGCATTCACTTGCTCGCGCACAAACAGGCGGCGTGGATCTACTTTTCCGAGCGCCTCTACGATCTCTCGACGCGCCTGACACGGCTCGCCGATGAGGCCGGCCTTCCCGAGGAAGTGCAAGAAGCCGCGGCGGGCATCGAATCGGTGGCCGACCATCTCACCCCGTACATCCCGTCGCAATTTGCGCTGTCGATTCGCTCCGAAGCCGAGGAACGCAACGCGCGCACGACGATTCGCCCCGAGATCGACGGTCCGTATATCGTGCGCAACCTTCGCAAACTCACCAATTCAAAGGGCGAGACGCTTGCGGTGCGACCCATCGTTGCGTTGTGCCGTTGCGGCGGCTCGAACCTCAAACCGTACTGCGACGGTACGCACGCGCGGAACGGATTCAACAGTGCGAAAGACCCGGCGCGAACGCCGGATCGCCTTGATACCTACGACACCGTTGACATCACCGTGCTCGACAATCGCGGGACGTGCTGCCACTTCGGCAACTGCACCGATCATTTGCCGAGCGTCTTTCACGCGAGCGGCGAACCGTTCGTTACGGCGGACGGTGCCGGTGCCGACGAGATCATTCCGATCGTGCGCGCGTGTCCATCGGGCGCGCTCGGCTTCATTCGCGACGGCGTCGCGTACACCGGCGAGGAACGCGAACCGGAGATCTACGTCGCAGCGAATGCAAGCTACTACGCGCGCGGAAGCATTGAGCTCGAAGGCGAGCCGATGAACCAAGGCGCCAGCCGCGAGCACTATGCGCTCTGCCGCTGCGGTCAATCCAAGAACAAGCCGTTCTGCGACGGCACCCATTGGTGGATCAAATTTCAAGATCCGGAGAACTGACATGCAACGACTGGCTGCGCTTCTCATCGGTGTCGCCACGGCGACGGCCACACTTCCAAACCTTCCGCAGGTAACGCCGCGCAACGGCGTAACGACGCTGACGCTGCGCGCCGAGGCGAATAACGGACGTGCGGCCATGTCGTATCTCGGTGCATTTGTGCCGCCGACGATCCGGGTCGTTCCCGGCGGCCAGCTGCGCGTAACCTACGTCAACGACCTGCCGGTCCACTCCACCGAGCAATGCGCGCTCGGCCCCTGCATGGACATGACGAATCTCCATTTCCACGGCATGGAAGTCTCGCCGCAATATGGACAAGACGACGTTATTACGATGGTGGCTAAGCCGGGAGAAACGCTGAGCTACGACGTGCACGTTCCAAACGACGTGCCGCCGGGGCTCTACTGGTATCACACCCACCCGATGGGCGAGAGCGATGAGCAAGCCCTCGACGGAATGTCGGGTGCGATCGTGGTCGAGGGCATCGATCGCTACGTTCCGCAAGTGCGTAGCATGCCCGAACGCGTTATCGTGTTGCGCACGACCCCGTTTGCGCCGACCAGCCCGGCGCTTGGACCGCTGATGCGCACGCTCGATGTCGACAGCGGGAGCAACTGCCACTCGGAGAATCAAACGCCCAACCAGCTCTTCACCGTGAACGGCGTCTTTCGCCCGTCGATTGGAATTGCACCGGGCGAGCAGCAATTCTGGCGGATCGTTAATGCGTCGGCCGACGACTATGCCGATATCCGCGTCGACGGATCGTCGATGCGTGTCATTGCACTCGACGGCGAACCGCTGGCGCTCCACGACCCGCAGCATCCCATGCGCACGCTCGATCACATCGTCATGCCGCCCGCGGGACGAGTCGAAGCGATTGTCACCGGGCCGCCTGCCGGGATCCATGCAGCGCTGCGCACGCACTGTGTCGATACGGGTCCGCAGGGCGATCCGATGCATGGACAAGTGCTAGCGGACATTGCATCCGACGATCCCGGCCCGCGGCCGGCGCCGGTATCAGCGCTCCCCGGTGCGGCCGCGTACCGAACCGTTGACGTTTCAAAGGTCGAGCAGTCTGTGCCGGCGTTCACCGCAATTTTCACCGAAGGAAACCATAAGTTCTATATCAACGGCAAGACGTACTCACCTGATGCCGCCCCGATGGCAACCGTGAAAGTGGGCACGTACGTGCACTGGCGGATCCTCAACCGGACGCACGAGATTCATCCGTTTCACATNNCGACACGATGAACGTTCCACTCCAACAAAGCATCGACGTCGTGTTAGACGCGAGTTACGTGCACATCCGTGGCATGTCGGTGTTCCACTGTCACATCCTCAGTCACGAGGACAAAGGCATGATGGCCA
>PMUE01000286.1 GCA_003167055.1 Vulcanimicrobiota bacterium
GCTGCTCGCGTTCGACCTTCTCGCTCCCGGCGCGGTGCAGGTGCGCACGTCGATTGAAGACGGCGACGCCGTCAAGACCGGTGGACTCGTCGCGGAGCTCGAGGGTCCGGCCAGCGTCCTCCTCACCGGCGAACGTACGATGCTCAACCTGCTCTGCCGTCTGAGCGGGATTGCAACGGCCACCCGCGCGATGGTCGAAGCGATTGCCGGTACGCGCGCGCAAGTGGTCGATACCCGCAAGACGACGCCGGGTCTGCGTATCTTAGAGAAGTACGCCGTGCGTTGCGGTGGCGGCGGCAACCATCGGTTCGGTCTCGATGACGCGGTGCTGATCAAAGACAATCATCTCGCGCTCGCCGGCAGCGTGCACGAAGCGGTCGCGCGCGTACGCGCACACGTCGGACACATGGTCAAAATCGAAGTCGAAGTCGATTCGCTCGAACAGCTGCGCGAGGCGCTCCGCGAACCGATCGATGCCGTGCTGCTCGACAACATGAAGCCGGCGATGCTGGAAGAAGCGGTGCGCATCGCCGGTGGTTCGGTGATCACCGAGGCGAGCGGCGGCGTCCGTCCGGATACGATTGCCGCAATCGCCGCGACCGGCGTCGATCTCATCTCAGTCGGGTGGCTCACCCACAGCGCACCCGCGCTCGATCTCGGGCTAGATATCGCCCTTTAGCGCAACCTACCTAAGGATGACCCATGCCGGGGCCGCCATGCATATGGCCGCGCATCATCATGCCGCCATGTCCGCCGGCCATGCCAAGCAACACCTCACCCGCGTCCGGCGTGTGCGGCTTGCGCGGTCCGCCGCTGCGGCGCGGCCACGGTGAGCCGCTGGGCTTGGGACGATTTGCCATCATCTGCTGGCGCATCGCTTTCATCTGCGTGAAGAACTGCTTTTGGGCGTCGAGGATCGCGGTTTTCTCGTTTGCCGACAACGCGTCGTCGAGTTGTTTAGCCGCAGCGCGCGCATCCGGGCTTGCGGCAATGGCGAGATTGCCGACGACCTGCGCGTAGAGTTGCTTGTGTGCGGGGGTTAGGGCGCCGAGCACTTGCGTGCGAAACTGCTGGTGCAGCTTCATCATCTGCTGCATGTTTGCGTGCATCTGCTGGCGCATCGCCGGATTTGGCGTGCCCGGGTCTTGCTGAGCACCGGCGATGGCCGGCACCGCAAGCGCGAGCGCGAGTGCGAAAAGAAGACGTTTCATGAGAACAGTTGTACGTCAGGCTACCCTGGGAAAGGCTGAGAATGAGGCCGGTGTTCCGGCCGGCCCCGCCGAACCGGATGGCATGGCAGATTCGACCAAATCGGCCCCGGCGACGGGCGCCAAGACGAACTACGACAGCGAGACACCGCAGCGCTTGATCGACTTCATGTCGCAGGGCTGGGCCGACGCCCCGCTTCGTGCCGGCGCCCATCCGCAGTTGGCGCGCTTGCAGTCGCGGCGCGACGCGCTCTCGCGCAGTTTTCCGGGTTGTTATTTGGTCGTTCCAGCGGGCCAAGAGCACGTACGTGCCAACGACACGAACTTTCGCTTTCGGCCGGCAAGTGACTTTGCGTATTTGATGGGCACCGGAGAGCCGGGCGCGTTGCTGGTGCTCGAGCCGGAAGGTGCATCGCATCGCAGCGTGTTGTTCGTGCCAGAGCACAATCGCGGCAAAGCGGATTTTTTCACCGATCGCGTTTACAGAGAGCTGTGGGTTGGACGGCACCGCGGCCTCGATGAAAGCCAAATCTTTTTTGGCGTCGATCGCTGCCGGCCGCTCCAGGCGATTCCCGACTATCTGCAAGAGCTAGCCACCAGCAACCATCCGGTGCAGGTATTGCGCGGACACAACCGCGCGATCGATTCGTTACTCCCGCACGACGAGCAAGACGACGATTTCGCCGTCCACCTCTCGGAGATGCGCCTGGTCAAGGACGAATACGAGATCGCCGAGCTGCGCAAAGCCTGCGAAATCACTAAGCGCGCGTTCGAAGACGTGATCCGGCTCTTCCCAAGCGTGAAGAGCGAGCGTGAGTTCGAGGGCGCATTTTGGAACCGCGCGCGCATTGAAGCGAACGACGTCGGGTACTTGACGATCGCGGCGTCGGGACACAACGCGTGCACGCTGCACTGGAACCGTAACGACGGCGCCGTCGATCGCAGCGCGCTGCTGCTGCTCGACGCGGGCGTCGAATGCGATTCGCTCTACACGGCGGACATCACCCGCACCATGCCGATCGGCGGCCGATACTCGCAAGCACAGCGCGCGGTGTACGACATCGTGTACGAAGCACAGCGTGTCGCAATCGACGCGGTCGCGCCTGGAAACGATTTTCTCGAGCCGAACCGGCGCGCGATGCGTGTCCTAGCCCAAGGGCTGATCGACCTCGGCGTGCTCAACGGCACGGTCGAGGAAGCGCTCGACCCAGAGAGCCAATACTATCGCCGCTACACCCTGCACAACGTCAGTCACATGCTCGGTCTCGACGTGCACGATTGTGCGCACGCGCGTTCGGAAAACTATCGCTACGGCACGTTGCGCGAGGGCATGGTGCTCACCGTCGAGCCCGGCCTATATTTCCAACCGGACGATGCGACGGTACCGCAAGAGCTGCGCGGTATCGGCGTCCGAATCGAGGACGACGTCTTGGTAACGGCATCGGGCCGCGAAAATCTCTCCGCGATTCTGCCTTCCAAGGCGGACGCGGTCGAACGCTGGATTGCTGATTTGACGGCTTGATCTATAAAGATCAGGTCCTCGTCGTCGAGCCCACCGGCATCGAGCCGGTGGATGACGCGTCGCGTCACGGCAAGCCGCGCGATCTTTTCGGCGTCTGGTTTTCCGCGAATGCGGAAATCGCCACGTGGATGGTCGGCGTCTTTATCGCCGCCCTCTTCGGCGCCGATCTGCGTAGCGCAACGCTCGGGATCGTGCTCGGCAACGTCCTCGGTTTCGCGATTTTGGGCGTGCTCGCGACGATCGGACCGCGCTACGGCGTGCCCCAGATGCTCGCGTCGCGCTTGGCGTTTGGCAAGCGCGGAAACACGGCGCCCGCCACGCTATCGTTTCTCGCCGGCGTCGGTTGGTTCACGATCAACACGATTTTCGGCGCATATGCACTGGAAACGCTCGCCCACCTCGGGTACGGCGTCGCACTCGGCATCATGCTNNCTACGGTTACAATCTGATCGGCGTCTTCGAGCGAACCTGCGCGGTGTTGCTCGCCGCCGGGTTCCTGCTGCTCGGCGTCGTTACACTTCCGCATGCCTCGTGGATGCCGTCGCCCGCACCGCTACAAGGGTTCATGTTCGCTGCTGCGCTTGGATTTGCGTATGCGATGGGCTGGGCTCCGTGCGCCTCCGATTACTCGCGCTACTTGCCGCGCGACACGAATCCGCGCGCAATCTGGTGGTACGCGTTTGCAGGCTGCGCGCTGCCCTGCATCGCCATCGAAATCCTCGGCGCTGCCGCCGTGAGCGCCTCACACGTCAATCTGCGTACGTCGGTGCCGACCGAGGCGATTTCCCAGCTGCTCGGATCCGGCCTCGTCGCAAAGGCCGTGCTCGTCACCGTCGTGCTCGGAACCCTCACCGCGAACTGTATGAATCTCTATTCCGGCGCGCTTGCGGCGCTGGTCGCGTTTGACGTTCGCATCTCGC
>PMUE01000252.1 GCA_003167055.1 Vulcanimicrobiota bacterium
GACGTCGCGATCGTGTGGGCCAATACCGACGATGGGATTCGCGGTTTCGTCGTGCCGACGGCCACGCCGGGCTTTTCCGCGCATGATATCCATCGCAAGCTCTCGCTGCGTGCTAGCATCACCAGCGAACTCGTGCTCAACGACGTTCGCTTGCCGGGCGAGGCCCAACTTCCGCTTGCCAACGGCCTCGCCGGTCCGCTCGCGTGTTTGAACGAAGCGCGCTACGGCATCATCTGGGGCTCGATGGGCGCGGCACGCGCCTGCTACGAAGTCGCACTCGAATACGCGAAGACGCGCGTGCAGTTCGATCGTCCGATCGGCGGATTCCAACTCACCCAAGAAAAGCTCGCGAACATGCTCATCGAGCTCGGGAAAGGTTCGCTGCTGGCCTTGCACTTGGGGCGCATGAAGGACGAGGGCCGTCTCCACTCATCCCAAGTGAGTTTCGGGAAGCTGAACAACGTGCGCGAATCGCTGGCAATCGCGCGCGAGGCGCGAACGATTCTTGGCGCCAACGGCGTCACACTGGAATATCCCGTCATCCGTCACGCCAATAACCTCGAGTCGGTGCTGACCTACGAAGGCACGAGCGAGGTGCACATGCTCGTACTCGGTCAGGCCATCACCGGGCTCGCCGCGTTTACGTAAGCGCTTTCGCCGCGCGATCGAGTTCGGCGAACTCGTCGTCGGAAAGCGTCAGGTTGGTTGCTGCGACGTTCTCTTCCAAATGATCGACGCGCGAGGTTCCGGGAATCGGTAGCATTACCGGTGAGCGCTGGAGCGTCCACGCAAGCGCGACTTGCGATGGCGTTGCGCCGAGCCGCTTCGCGATCACGTCGAGCACCGAGCCGGGTTTGGCGAGCTCGCCGGCTGCGAGCGGGTACCACGGAATGAACCCGATGCCATGCGCTTCGCAGTAGTCGAGTACGGCTTCACTCTTGCGATCGACGAGGTTGTATTGGTTTTGCACGGTGACGACCGGGAAGTAGCGCTGCGCCTCTTGGATATCGGCGACAGTCACTTCGGAGAGACCGACGTGACGAATGTAGCCGTCCGCGCGCATCTGCGCAATCGCTTCGAACTGCTCTTCGCGAGAGGTTTCCGGATCGATCCGATGCAGTTGCCAAAGATCGATGCGATCGATCCCGAGCCGCCGCAAACTCATGCGCACGCACTGTAACAAATACGGGCCGCGGCCCACGGGATACCATTCGCCGGGCCCTTGACGCGTGAGGCCGCCCTTGGTAGCGATGACCGTACCTTTATATGGGTGCAGTACCTCATGAATGAGGTTCTCGCTGACTTCGGGGCCGTAGCTGTCGGCCGTGTCGATGAAGTTGATGCCAAGCTCGTGCACGCGCTTGAGCGTGGCCTTGGCGCCGGCCGGATCGGCTGGATCGCCCCAAACGCCCGCGCCCGTAACACGCATCGCGCCGAAGCCGAGCCGATTGACCGTGAGATCACCGCCGATCGTGAATTGCCCCGAGGCGGCGGCAGAGATTTTCGTAGCCATGCCGGTTGCAACCGAGCCTCGATGCGGCCGGTTGCGGCCGCGTGCGCACGTTCCTTAGAACGTCCAGTCGGCGACGTTCCAAAACGGCGTGTTGACCGCGCTGTGTTCGTTGCGCATGTTCGCCGGAAACGTGTTGATCGAGGTCGCCTGATACATCGCGACCATCGGTAAGTCGGCGGCCAGCACGCGCTCGACTTGGCGATAATAGGGGATGCGCGCGGCGCGTGCATACGGGAGGACGGCGGTCTGCATCAGGCGATCGAGCGCCGGGTCGCAGAATCGCGCTTTGTTGAACCCGTGCGGTGGAATGCGATGACACGCGAACTGATCGCGCACATCCGGATCGAAGCCGGCGATGAATGGAAAGATCGCGATGTCGTAGTGACCGCCGTAGAGCGGGCCGTCCGGAGCAACCAGCGCGTCGACCGCAAAGCGGCGAATCGATACCCGGATGCCCAGCGGACGCTCCTGCGCCTGCATCAGTGTCGCCATCGCAAGGGCGCTCGGCTTATCGGCGCGCACGATGATGTCGACTGTGAGCGTCGCGCCGTTCTTGCGCCGCAATCCATCCGGACTCATATGCCAGCCTGCGGCGTCGAGCAGTCGTGCCGCCGCGGCGGGATCGTGCACCGGCATCGCGTAGGCTGCCGGGTCGTAGGCCCATTCGAACAATCCGCGTCCGGGATCGCGCGAGCGATTGCCGCCCAGCAACGTCTTGTCGACGATCGCGTGGACATCGAGGGCTTGCGAGAATGCACGTCGCACGCGTTCGTCGCGCAGCGCGGGTTGCGTGGTGTTAAAGATCAGCGCGCCGGTGCCGTCGATCCGCGCTGCTTCGGTTCGCTTGCCCGGCAGCGCAGCGAGATCGGCAAACTGCGAATCGTCGGCGTTGACGTAGGCATCGGCCTCGCCCGTCCGCAGCATTTGGAACGCCGTCGTGGAGGACGGAACCGGCAGGATGATCAGGCGTTCGATCCTGGCCTTCCCGCGGAAATAGTACGGGTTGGCGCGCAGCTCCAAGCGTTTGCCGCGTGCCCAGTGCTCGAGTTTGTAGGGTCCGCTTCCCAGCGGCAGAGTGTCGAGCTGCGTTGCGTGAAGATGTGCATGCCGGTGAAGCAGGCGCGCGGGAAGAATCGGGATCGCGTTTCCGGGGCCGCAGAGATACAGCACGATCGGCGCGTAGGGCGAACGCAAATAGACTTTGACGGTCAGTTCGTCGGGCGTCGAGATCGCCGCGATATCGTCGAAGGCGACACGCGAGGGCGCGTCCGATCCGGGGAAGGCGACGTGCCCAATGGTTTCCGCAACGTCGAACGACGTCAGGGCACTTCCATCGGAGAATCGGATGCCGGGCCGCAGGTGATAGACGATGGTCCGCCCGTCGGGGCTGATGCCGCCGTTTTCGCGGGTGGGGACCGCCACGGCAGCGTCGGGAACCAGCTCGCCGCGGTCGTCGAACTTCACCAAATAGGAATAGAGAAGAGCCGCCAGCTCTTGACCGCCGACGCCGCTGACAAAGATCGGATTCAGGCTCGGAAAGTCCTGAGTCTGAACGATCGTGAGGTGGTCCCGGGCACCGCCCCCGGGCCGGACGCATCCGGCAACGAGAACAGCGAGCAGGGCTAACGCCAATACCCGCATGGCCAGCAAGTATTCGCCACCTGGAGGCCGTAGGGCCTTGACGCTGTGGGGGACACCTTGATATAGTGCCGAGGTTGTGGTCCAGCCGGTCCGCGCTCTCTTTGCGTGTGCCGGAAAAACAAATAGAAGTACGCCAGGGCCAGTGTACTTCCCACTTAGGGCGAGGATTCCAGTGAAAAATATCCTTGGCCGCAAGGTTGGGATGACGAGCGTGTTCACCGACGACGGGCGCTATGTGCCGGTCACGGTGATCGAAGCCGGTCCCTGCACGGTCGTGGAACGCCGCACGAAAGAGACGCATGGCTATGACGCCGTTGCGCTCGGTTTCGGCGCGGTTAAAAAGTCCCGCGTTACCCGTGCCCTTGCTGGACATTTCAAGAAACAAGGCGTCGAGGCTACCCGCTTCGTACGCGAATTCCGTACCGGCATCGACGGCGTCGAAGTCGGACAGACGATTACGGTTGCCGGATTTGAACCGGGCGATCGCGTGGACATCGTCGGCATTTCGAAAGGTCACGGCTTTGCCGGCGGCATCAAGCGTCACAACTTTTCGGGCGGCGGCGCAAGCCACGGTTCGATGATCCATCGCCAGCCGGCCTCCAACGGCGACACCAACGCTGGACGCGTTCCCAAAGGCGCGCGTCGTCCGGGCCACTATGGTGTCGATCGCACGACGATGCAGAACCTTGAAGTGGTTCGCGCCGATGCCGAGCGCAATCTGTTGCTCGTGCGCGGTCCGGTACCCGGTCCCAAGAACGCACTCGTCGTGCTGCGCGCAAGCGTGAAGCATAAAGCGGAAGCGGGGGCCTAGCCGATGCCGAACGTTATCGACGCAACCGGGAAGGTCGTGCGCGACGTGCAAACGCCGGCCGCCTTCGCCCAGGATTACAGCGAGAAGAGCCACACGATTTTCCGCGCGGTCTACCGCGAGCTCGCGAGCCCGCGTGCCGGCACCGCGTCCACCAAGAAGCGCGACGAAGTCGCCGGTGGTGGTCGCAAGCCGTGGAAGCAAAAGGGCACCGGCCGTGCTCGCCAGGGTTCGATTCGTTCGCCCCAGTGGCGTCACGGCGGCGTGGTCTTCGGACCGCAGCCGCGCAGCTACGTCAGCGCGCTCAACAAGAAAGCGCGCAAGGCCGC
>PMUE01000292.1 GCA_003167055.1 Vulcanimicrobiota bacterium
AAGGCTTCGGGATCGCGAGCGCGTACTCGCTCCATGAGCTGGCTTGCGTCATCCACCAAGGCACACTTTCGCCACTCTTTATAACCATGTCCCTTAGGTAAACGTGCATGAGGCTTCCGCGGATTCGCTCGCTCGCCACGCGCTTCGTCGTGCTGATGGGGATCGTCAATCTCTTCGCCGACATGGCCTACGAGGGCGCGCGCGGCGAAGTCGGCGCATTTTTGAACCACTTGGGCGCAAACGCGACCGCCGTCGGCCTCATCGCGGGGGGCGGCGAGCTGGCCGGCTACGCGATTCGCTCGGTTGCGGGCGTCCTGGCCGACCGCACCGGGCGCTACTGGATCGAAGCGTGGGTCGGCTACATCATCAACATGTTCTGCGTTCCGGCGCTCGCGCTGGCTGGATCGTGGCCCGCGGCAGCGGGGCTGGTCATCGGTGAGCGCGTCGGGCGCGGCATTCGCAAGCCGGTCGTCTCGTCGGTGATTGCGGAAGCCGGACGCGAGATCGGCAGCGGTCGCGCGTTCGGTACCAACGAACTGATGGATCAAATCGGGGCGACGACCGGGCCCCTGATCGTCGCCTTTACGATCGCGCGCACCGGCAACTTCGCGGCGGGCTTCGCCGCGCTGCTCGTACCCGCCGCACTCACGCTTGTCGCGCTCGCACCCGCATCGCGCGCCGGCGCCAAAATCATGCCGAGCAATCCCAACGCCGAAGGGCCTAGGCTGCGCGATCCGCGTGCATTCTGGCGTTACGCCATCGGCGGCGCGCTGATCGCAGCGGGGTTCGTCGATTTTGCGCTGATCTCGTATCGCTTCCAACGCGATCACATCGGAAGCGCCGCGTCGATCTCGGTGTGGTATGCGGTCGCGATGTTCGTTGCGGCCATTTCCGCCCCGCTGCTCGGACGGTTGCTCGATAAGCGCGGCAATGGTACGATCGGCGTCGCGATCGTCGTGACCGCGCTTGCGACGGCGCTGGCGTTTCTCGGGAACGGCCTGACGGCCGAGATCGGTGCCGCGCTGTGGGGCGTCGGGACCGTGGTACAGGATTCGCTGCTGCTTGCGCTGGTCGCGAGCGTGATCACGCTACGCCGCGGCGCGACGACGTTCGGTCTCTACGATCTGATCTTTGGTGTTGCCTGGTTCGCAGGGAGCGCGCTCGAAGGCGCGCTCCTCGACCATTCGATTCCTGGCTTAGTGGTGTTTTCGATCGCATTACAAGCGATCGCGATTCCGTTCTTCCTTACACGAAGCGCATCTGGTTCGCAAGCTCCGCTTCAGTGAGACCGGCAGGGAGCCGCAGGTTGCGCGTCTTGGCAAAGGCGCTTGTTGCCCACGCGGCGTCGCTGATGTTGTAGACTTCATCGACGTACGTCGAGAAGAATTGCCACGTCATTTTATAGAGTTGTCCCCACGAGATCACGATCGCACCGTCGGCATCGTAGCCGGGAAGCACGACCGCGTGACCGCCGACGATTTGCGGATTCCCCGGCGCCACCGTCCACGTTTGCGGCGGCGGACCATTGTTGGGCATGATGTTCGCCGGCACGTTGAAGCCGATGTAGGCGACGCCGGCATTATAGATCGTACGCTTGACGTCGTCGATGATGCGCGGGTCGACTTCGACGAAACCGAGGATCTTATCGACCGGCGTACCACCCTTGGGGCCGATCGGCGCGCCGCTCTTGTGAACGTAGGTGAGCACGTGCTGCTCGTTGCCGCCGGGGCCCTCGCCGCCTTTTGACGGGTTGTAGCCGCAAGCTTTTTCGTAGAGCAGTTCGACGTCAGGATCGGGCGCGGTCTGCGTCGTGCCCGACGAGTGGAACGTCCACACCTGGCGCGCGTGATAGAACGCCGCGCAGGTGCAATCGCCGAGCGTATTGTTGAGCATCATGCCGAAACCATTCGGTGCCTGCGGCATGCTTTGCGTATAGTCAACAGAGGCCGGCGGCGGCGGCGGCGTTACGCCGCCGAGGAGCGCACTGAGGTGCGGAATATTGGGATCGTAGGTTCTTGGCAAACGGCCAAGTTTATAGGTCATCGTTTGAGTCTGCGGCATGAAAACACCCCGATTCAGCATGGTAATTGTCGCCAACCCATCTTACGCTCGCCCGTTGCGCAAAGAAATGGGCTGTAGGTCACGCCTACGATAGGTTGCTGCTAGTGGAGTATAATCGGCCTATGATCGACGTTAAGACGAGGTTCATCGCGGTCTCCACCTACCACGTTGCGGAAGAAAATTTCGCAAAACTAACCGAGGCGGCAGCGCGATTGATGGAAGAGGAGGTTTCTCAGGTCGAGGGCTTCTTCGAGGGTGCCGTCATCACTGACGAGGCGAAGACGCGCATGCTGCTGGTGACACAATGGTCATCCAAGCACGACTGGGCGCAAGCATTTTGGGAGCCGCGTATCGGCGACGTAGTCGCCGGCTTCGTCGAGCACGCTACGAAGTACGAAGTGCAAACCTTCGAACCGCTTACGATCGTGCGCAAACCCGGTTCGAACAAATAGGACTTAGGTAGAACCTACTGGTGCGGGGGCCACTGCAGCATCCGGTACACGCGTGCGAGCGACTGTAGGCTGCGGACTTCCGAGCGTTCGAACTCTTCTACGGTCGACTCCAGATCGGCGTGCCGGGCCTTCGAGCGTGCCGCACGAGCGATGGTTTCTGCCTGATTGACGACCTCTTGGGGTTCCATTGCTTACCTATTACCCGGTTTACCCATTATTGCAAAACATCGGCAACCGGCGGGGCGGATGTTAGCTTATGGCCTCCCGTTCTGTGTCAAGAGATAGTCTACGATCGGCGCGATGTCGGCGTCGGCGATCGGCGCGCCGTAGGCCTTCTTCATCTTGGTGACCTCGGCGGTCCACTGCGTCCGGTTGAGTGGCGGCTGGACATAGATGTACGCGGCCGAGTGACACGTCGCACAATTTGCCGTGGCGAGGTCGACGCCGGGTCCGGGTTTGAATTGCACATTGTCCGGCGGCAGCGTTATCGTGACGGTTGAAGATGCGGCGCCCAGAACGAGCAGCGCCGATGCAAGGACCGCGCTTCGCAGCGCACGTTCGCTCATGCCACACGTACCTCGTAGGTCTCGATCACGTTGCGCAAATAGCCGCCCGGATTCCAGACGGGAATCGCGGTTTGCGTTTCGCCGTCCTTTGTCGTCGCGCGGCAGGCGAGCACGTACGACGCTCCACGCTCTGCCGTGAAGCGACTCTCCCAGCGCCGGAAGGAAAAGTTGCCGTGATCTTCGCCGAGCGTCGCTTTGCGCCAGTTCGCACCGCCATCGGACGAAAAATCGACGTGCCGAATCCCCTTTCCGCTATCGAAGGCAATGCCACGAATCGTCTGCGTGCCGGGCGCGATCGTTTGGCCGCTCGTTAGGTTGGTGATGAACGAGCGTACGGTCAGTTTATTGATCGGAATCGTGGGATAGCCGCTGTCGGTCGGCGTCACCGTGTTCCCCGGCGTATCCGGAATACGGTACGCGGTCTTCATCCAGAAGTTGTCGTCGACCGTATCGATCGCTTCGATCTGCGCGAGCATCTTCATCCAGTACGTCGCATACCAGCCCGGAACGACGAGCCGAACGGGATAGCCGTTGAGCAGCGGCAGCGGTTTGCCGTTCATCTCATAGGCGATCAGCATGTTTTCATCTAGGTCGCCGATCGAGAGCGCTTTGACAAAAGGGGGCGTGGCGTCGAGGAGCGGTTGATCGAGGCCGCGGAAGCGAATCTGCACCGCACTATCCTCGAGGCCCGCCTTCGCGAGCACGTCGAGCAGTCGCGCACCGGTCCAGCGCGCGTTGCCCATCGCGCCGTTGTCCCACTGCCCGCCTGGAACGCGCGGCGAAAAGAGCCCGCGGCTATTGCCCGAGCATTGGTTGACGGCGATGATCTCGACACGTTCGAACTGGGTGCGCAGGTCCTCGACGCTCAAGCTCAGCGGGCGTTTGACGCTACCGTGAATCTTGATTTGGTGCGTTGCGCCGTCAACAGTGGTGGGAATACCGGCCAAGTGCCAGCGTACGTAAAACGCGTCGTTCGGCGTGAGCACGCCATCGTTAAAGATCCGGAACGGCGTTTCTAAAAGCGGCGGCCGTGGGGTGAGCACGATCAGATCCCGCTTTTGCGGATAGGCGGCTAACGGCCGTACACCGTTTGCGAATGGGAGGTCTACCGTGGTAGCCGCGGCAGCCGATGCCGCGCCAATGAGGAAGTCGAGGCGAGCTAACGTCATGACACCTCCGTCAACACTTTACTTGAACAAATCTACCATAGGCACCACGCCCGGCGCACCGGCGCGCACGAGGTAATCGTGGATCCCGAAGGCGTCCTCGACCGTGCGCAGGAGCGAGTAGTGATTGTAGGGCGTCGGATCGACCACGCCGCGCGGACCGTGGTTGGTGATCACAACGGTTGGAATGTGGCCGCCGCCGGTATTTGCCGGATCCGAAGGATCGTTGCCGCAGCAGCCCTGGATTCCATCGCCGTCATCTTCATCGAAGGTGATGACGATCGCGGCGTTTCCCTGCGACCACGCTGCCGACGTCATGATCGAATGCGTCAGCATCGCGATCTCGCGGTCGCCGCGCGCGATCAGCGCCGACGGCGCATCAAAGCGGCAATCGGCGGGCGTTCCCGCTTCGCTGGCGCCGTGCATCTCGTTGCAGACGTTGGGTACAATGACGCTCAATGACGGAAGTTTACCGCTGTGCAGATCGGCATCGAGCGCGTCGAAGGCGACCAAGTGCTGCGCCAGGTGCGGATCGCGCTGGACGCCGGCAAAGTTGACGAAGCCCGAATGTTTCGACGCATAGTATCCGGAGACGACCGCGAGCGAACCGGCGTGCGGAAGCGACTCTTCGTAGTTCTTCCACGAGAGCCCGGCCGCGTCTAATTGCGTCGCGAGGCTCGGGGCGTCAATCGTGTGATTCACGTAGCCGGGGCGGTTGCTATGCGAACAATACGGCCGCGCGTCGTGCGGTTTACAGTAGAACGCGTCGTCGTCACGGATGCCATATGTATAGCCGCCCACCATCGCGACGTAGTTCGGTTCGCTCGGATGTGTTTCGGCATAGAAGCGCGACGCCGAACCGTAGGTTTTCGCCAACTTCGTGATGGCCGGCGCATCCATGCTGCCGACGATCCGCGCGTAGTCTTTGTTCTCTTCAACGATCACGAAGATGTGGGTATATCGCGGAATCGCCGCGTCGACGGGGGACATGGCGGCGAGAAGCAGCGCGAGCCACAGCATCACCGCTGCATCGACTCCAGTTGCCACTGTATCGGGGCAAGGGAGACACGAATCAAGCCGGTCTGCGGGCGGTCGTAGTCGACGAGCATCTCAAACACGAGCACGATCGCCGCAATGTAGATCATCGAAAAGACGGCCGGTCGCGCACCCGCGCGCGCGAAACTCAGTCCGAGTGAGAATATGGCGATGACTATGAGCGAGAACGTCAGCACCAATGCAGCAACCGGCACGTGCTGTGTGAGCGCCGCCCTTTGGTCGCTCGAATCGTCGATGGTTTGATTCAGCGTCTGCATCAAGAGCGAGTAGCCGAGATTGCTTTCGTGCGCGCGAAGCGCGTCCGACGCTATGCCCCACAGCACATCTTGATCGCGCGTGCTGTCGTTGAGCTCCTGGTCGAACGCGCTGCGATTACTCGGGGACGTGTAGGCTTGCAAGCGGAGCGCCGTATAGTGGACCAGCGAGCGCCGAAACTCGGCGCGCGACGGGCCTGGAAGTTGGCTCGCGCGCAGCCAGGTCGTCCCGATATCGTTGGCTTCTTCGACCACCAGGAGGCGACGGGCGTCATAACGCCCTTGCGCTTGCGAAAACGAGAAGCCCAACATGAACGCAACGAGCGCGAGCAGCCCGGTTTGGATCGCGTTCCACAGCTCGTCGTTGGTCTCGAAGTGGCGCACCAGTGGACCGCCGAAGCGATACGTTAGCTCGAGCACCGCCACCAAGATGATGACGACCAGAGCGATGAAGATCACTGGCGATTCGTGGAAAATCAAATCGGACATGGTATCATTTTCCCGGCAACCCATGGGTTCACAGAGGAGGTATCACTATGCATGCTCGGCATGCGTTCGCCATCTTGCTTCTTGTCTCCATTTTCGGTGCCCTCGGCGTCACGGGCGCCGATGCGACCGGAACGATGCGCGTTCAACAGAACGACGGTACGGTCCAGGTCTATCACGATGTCCTCATTCGGGTGGCGCAGCGCACCTTGCGTATCGGGTCGAAGGATCGCAAAGGCGTCTTGGTCATTGACCGCGCGGCTTGCACCTACGCCGGTTCGCTCTTGCGCTGCTTGCCGTCGACCATAAAGTTCGAACAGAACGGCCAGACCCACACGATCCAGCTCATTACCGGGACGCTGTATGTGAACCTCACCGACGATATGCAGCAGCTCCATCACTCTTCGACCCAACTTTCGCCGCACGACGTTCTGCTCATGATGCAAACCCATCGCGGCACGTACATCTCACTGCACGGCCATATCGACGAGATGCAACCATGAAGATCGTTCGCATAGCAACCGCACTCGCGTTGATCGTCACCATGCTGCCGCTGAGCGCAGGTGCGCAGCGCCGCCCGGGCGGTGGCGGCGGCGGAGGAAGTCGACCGGCACCGGCAGCGCGGAGCGCGCCGGCGCAACGGCCGGCGGCTCCGGCCCAACGGCCGGCCGGCGGCTTCAACTTCAACAACGACACGCGGCCGAATCCGCCGGCGCGCCCGAACAATCCGCCGGCACGTCCCAACAACCCCATTCCCGCGCAGCGTCCGAGTAATCCGAATCCACCGCCACGTCCGAACAATCCCAATCCGCCGGCGCGTCCTCCGAATAACAACCAACCGCGCCCACCGAATAACAATCAACCGCGGCCACCGAACAACAATCAACCGCGGCCGCCAAATCCGAGTTATCGGCCGCCGAACTATCGGCCCGTGAACTCGGTGATCGTGGTCAATCCGGTCTATCGAGGACCGGCGTGGGGCTGGAATCGCGGCCTCGCCTGGTATCCGGCCCCGGCCTATTGGGGCGGCGGCTTTTGGGGAACGCTCG
>PMUE01000210.1 GCA_003167055.1 Vulcanimicrobiota bacterium
CGACTTCGCGCGCGACGCGCGTCACTTCGGATGCAAACGCGTTGAGCTGGTCGACCATCGTGTTGATCGTGCCCGAGAGTTCGCGAATCTCGCCGCGCGCTTCGACGGTAATTTTTTTCGAGAGGTCGCCGTTGGCGACGGCGGTGGTGACGTCGGCGATGTTACGCACTTGCGCGGTCAAGTTGCCGGCCATCGTGTTGACCGAGTCGGTGAGATCTTTCCANNCGCGCGTCACTTCCGAGGCGAAAGCGTTGAGACGATCGACCATTTTGTTGATCGTGCGGCTCGATCGCAAGAATTCGCCGCGCAGCGGATGGCTGTCGGTCTCGAGCGGCATTTGCTGCGAGAGGTCACCGTTGGCCACCGCGCCGAGCACGCGTCCCGCCTCCGACATCGGGAAGACGAGGTCGTCGATGAGCCGATTGACCGACTCGATGCCCTCGCGCCACGCGCCTTTGAGGCCTTCCGTGCGCGCGCGCTTGACGATCGATCCTTCCCGTCCGACGACCTCACTGATGCGCGCAAGTTCGTCGTTGACGTATTGATTGTGCTCGATGCAGGCGTTAAACGCCGCAGCTATCTCACCGTCGATGCCGACGAGGTCGTTAGGTAGCCGCACCCGAAAATTACCGTCGCGAAACGCGCGAACCGCAGCAAGAAGATCCGGCTGCTGTAAACGGCCGGATTCCGGTTTGTCCGGCCTGTCAGGGCCGGCAAATTCCTCGGTAACAGTCGACGACATAGAAACAGCATCGCCCCCGTGGCTACTTGGTAAGGACTTTCTTACCCGGTCTCCGCCGGGCCAAACAGATTAGCGCTAGCCAGTTTATTGGACCCGTAAACCGGGCACGATATGTGCGAACATGACCGTCATGAGGGACCATGATCACGGATCTTGATCCGCTTGAGCGCAGCCAGCGTACCCCTGCCTCGTTACAAATGATCGTCGAGAACATCGCACGACTGTGTGCCGATGCGTTTGCCGATCTTTGCGCCGTCTATCTGCGGGCCGAACCGAACGCACCGGCTGCGTTTTGTACGCGCATACCGGAGGCGTTCGCCGCGCTGCGTGCTGCCGCTTTCGACGACGCGTATCCTGAGCGAGCCCGGGACGCCGGTCTCGAGGGACTGGTTTGCGAGCCCTTAATCGTCGATGGCACCCCGATCGGCACGGTCGTCCTCGCGACCACGCGCGATGGGATGACCGAGGTTACTCCCGCGATCGCCACGATGGTTGCGGCGATTCTTTCCAATGCCATCACCCAAGCCTCGCAACTTGCGCATCATCACCGCGTGTCGGAGCGGCTCCAGCGCGCGATGCTGCCCGAGCGGTTGGTCCAGGGCCCGGGCATTTCGTTCGACGCCGCATATAAACCGGCAAGTCACGATGCCGAGGTTGGCGGCGATTGGTACGACGCGTTCGATGTCGGCAACGGGAAGATCGGCATTTCGGTCGGCGACGTGACCGGGCACGGGCTCGAGGCGGCGGTGACGATGAGCGAGATCCGCGGCGCCATCCGAGCCGCGGCTGCGACGCATCATTCGCCGGCAGCGTTGCTCAACGCGGTCGAAGCGATGGTCAGCTCGCAGGCGATCGGCGTGGCATCGGCAATTGCCGGAATCTTTGATCCGGCGACCGGCATCTTGCGCTACGCGTGTGCCGGCCATCCGCCGCCGGTATTAGTAACGGCGAAGGGCGTCGCTTACGTGTTGCCCGGCGGGGGACTCCTACTCGGGCTCGGAGAGCCCGTCGCCTCGCTCGAGCGGACGGTGACGATCGCGCCCGGCGCCTCCTGCTTCTTTTATACGGACGGTCTTACCGAGCACACGCGCGACCCGATCGTCGGCGAAGAGCGGCTGGTCGCCGCGATCGAGCACCTGGCGGCGCAAGACACGCTTAGCGCGCACCAATTACACATGCGCATCATCGTGGAAGGGCCGAACCTCGACGACTGCGCGACGCTGTTGCTGCGGCGCGCCGAGTCGGCTCCGGCGCCCGTCGAGCGCTACACCTACAGCGCGATTCCGAACTCGGCTCGCCTCGCCCGCGATGCGATTCGCGGCTACGCCGAGCGTTGCGGCGTCGGTCGCGACCTCGCCTACGACATCGTGCTGGCGGCGGGTGAAGCGGTTGCCAACGCGATCGAGTACGGCGCACGCTCGCCCGAAGCGACGTTCACCGTGGAGATCTCCCGCGACGGCGCCGAACTGCGGGTCAGCGTCGAGAGCGACGGTCACTGGCGCAGCACGCCGTCGCATAAGGACCGGGGGCGCGGCATCGCAATCATGCGCGCGTGCGCGACCGAGGTCGAGGTTTCGTCAACCTCGGAGCGGACGCACCTGACCCTAACGTTCGCCGACCCGCCGTGAAGCGCGCCGCGCGTGTCTGCTGCATATACATAACGGCCGCTAAGCGCGCAATCGCCAAAAGGAACGGCCCATGGTGAGCGCGATTCCTTTGTCCTAGTTCCTGGACTGCTATGCGTCCGCATTATGCGGCGCCGAATGGGAGCATTTGAATATGTCGGATGGCAAAGTGGATCGGAAGTCTTTTCTGACGACGGCGGCCATTACGTCGGCTGGACTCGTTACCGGCTTCCCCGCTATTCTTCCGAGCCGCGCATTCGCGGCTGATACACTCAAGGTTGGTCTGAACTACGAATACACGGGTGTCTACGCGTCGTACGCGCAGAGCGAAACGCGTGGCGCGTTGATGGCCATGGACGCGTGGAACGCGCGCGGCGGCGTGATGGGCGGCACGAAAGTCGAAACCGTGCAAGAAGACAACAATAACAACCCGGGTACCGCAGTAGAAAAGGCGCGTAAGCTCATCTTGGTCGATAAGTGTCCGGTGCAGATGGGCTCCATCAGCAGCGCAGTCTCACTTTCGACCAGCGGAGCGTGCAACGCCCTCAACGTGTTTTACATCGCCTCGGGTGGCCACGCCGACGCGGTGACCGGCGAGAAGTGCGAGTACAGCACGTTCCGTACGTGTCACAGCACGTGGATGGAGACGCACGCGACGGGGTATTCGCTGGTTGAGAAGTTCGGCAAAAAGTGGTACATGATCATTCCCGACTACGCGTTCGGACACGCGCTGCAAACCGGTTACCATGACGTCGCCAAGTATACCGGCATCAATTTTGTCGGTGAGGATCTCACCCCGCTGGGTACCACCGATTTCAGTCCGTATCTCACCAAGGTGCTGGCTGCAAAACCGGATCTTTTGATCGTGCTCGTCCAAGGCGACGACTTCGTCAACTGCCTCAAGCAAGTTCATCAGTATGGTCTCGCAGGAAAGCTCCCGGTGGGCGGTCCACAAGTCGAACTCGAGGCCGTGTGGGCGCTTCCCGAAGAGGCGCGCGTCGGCTTCTGGGGCGTCGAGTGGTACTATAAAGGCGCGAGCGTTATCGGCAACAACAACAAGCTGGCCAACGACTTCATCGCGGCCTACCGCAAGAAGTACGGCACGCCGCCGACCGCGCGTAGTGCATTCGGCTACATCACGATGGACCGTATGCTTTGGGCCATCAACCAAGCCAAATCGACCAACGCGGAGAAGATGGCAAAGGCGCTCGAGAACGCCCACTTTAACTCGCTCTTCGAAGGTGGTGGATACTATCGCGGTGTCGATCATCAGCTGATGTGGCCGATGTGGGTCGCTTCGATTCGGGCCAAGGGCACGCCGCACGACCAGTACGACATCTTCGACGTCGTAGACCGCCGTGAGGCCGACTTCATCGAACAGAAAGCGGCGGAAAAGGAAAAGGTCTGCCATTTTAACTGGCCCACATAACGACCACCCCGGGAGAAACACATGGCGCACGTCGCCCCTGAGATCTTCAATGGTTTGATCCTCGGCGCGTTCTTTGCCGTGGTCGCAATCGGTCTCTCGCTCATCATGAACCTGACTGGTACGATCAACTTAGCGCACGGATCGTTTATGACCCTCGCCGGATATCTCGCCTTTGCGATGGTGAGCGCGGGCACCAACTGGTGGTTCGCACTAGCGGCGGCGCCGATACTGACGGTCATCGTCGGTGTAGCGGTAGAGCGGACGTTAATACGTCCGCTCTACCGTCGCGATCCGGTTTACAGCTTGCTGCTGACATTCGGCCTCTCGCTCATCGCAGAGGAAGTGTATCGGCTGATTTGGGGCACCAACGGTGTCCCGTTCTCGCCTCCGCCCTCGCTGCAAGGTTCGGTGTCGCTCGGCTTCACCGACTTCCCGGCATTCCGGCTGTTCATCGCCGGCGCGCTGCTTGTCATCATCGTCGCGCTGGTGGTCTTTCTCCAGCGCACGCGCTTGGGCTTGCGTTTGCGCGCTGCAGTGCAGGATAGCGAGATGATTGCCGCGCTCGGGACGAACACACAACTGCTCTACATGCTCAACTTCGGTTTAGGGATTCTCATCGCGGGTGTTGCCGGCGTGCTCGCGGCGGGACTCCTCGGCCTCAATCCGCAGAGCGGCAATGCGCTCTTGATGCCGGCCTTCGTGACGGTAATCGTGGGCGGCATGGGAAGTCTTTTAGGCGCCGTTGCCGGCGGATTGCTCATCGGCGTTGCGATCAGCGTGACGACGCTCTTTCTGCCGGCTTTTAGCGAGATCGTCATGTACATCTTGATGGCGGTCATCTTGCTGATTCGGCCCCGCGGACTCTTCGGCGAAGAGGGCATCTTCGGATGAGGATGAGCAATCGCGCCGGCTTGATCGCGGCGCTTGTGTTATTGGTGCTGCTCATCCTTACGCCGCAGATTGCCCCGCTGCTCCACCTGGCGATCTCGGTCTGTACCGAAGTGCTGCTCTTTGCAATAGCGGCGATGGCCGTCAATCTCCTCATCGGCTACACCGGGGTGCTACCCTTCGGCAACGCGGCATTTTTTGGACTAGGCGCGTACGGTGCCGGGTTGACGATTCAGTTCTGGCACGTGAAGTTCTTTAGTTCGATCGGGCTCGGCGTGCTGGCAGCGCTGATCGGCGCGTTCTTGATCGGACCGTTCCTGCTGCGCAGGCGTGGTATCTATTTTTCGCTGCTGTTTATTGCCTTCGGCCAAGTTTTCTATTTTCTCGCCTATCGCTTCACCGATATCACCGGTGGCGAGGATGGTATGAACTTCGCCCGTCCGGTCATCGAGGGTACGAGCTTCTCGCCGCCCGACGGGTCTTTCTACTATATGATGCTCGGTTTTTTCGTTTTAATCGGCATCCTGTTCTGGCTGCTGGTACGCTCGCCGTTCGGACGCTCGCTCATCGCGATCAAGGAGAACGAGACGCGCGCGCGCTACCTCGGCCTTGATACCGACCGCTTTATCTTCGTCGCGCTGCTGATCTCAGCGGCAATCGAAGGTCTCGCAGGTGCGTGTTACGGGCTGTCGATCATGTTCGCCGATCCGTTGCAACTCGATTGGCATCAGTCGGGAAACTTCGTGCTGATGACGATCCTCGGCGGAAGCGGCACGATCTTCGGTCCGTTCATCGGGTCGCTAATCTTCGTCATCGGCAGTGACATCCTCTCGAGCGCGATTCCGTGGTGGCAGATTCCGCTGGGTGCGCTCTTCGTCGTCTGTGTGCTCGGATTTCCGAAGGGCATCCTCGGAACGATTCTCGACGCGCTCGAGAAGCGGCGCGGCGGCTTCGGTTACGAAGCCCGCGATACGCTGCACGGCACGGTGGCCTCCGAGCGGGAGATCCAACCGTGAGCGACGTCATTTTTCAAGCGGAGAACATCGTCAAGCATTTCGGCGGCGTGCACGCGGTCGAGGATGTGTCGCTGAGCGTCATTGCCGGATCGATCCAAGCGATCATCGGCCCCAACGGCGCCGGAAAGTCGACCCTCTTCAACGCGCTCTCGGGGTTCTACAAGTGCGATAGCGGCAAAGTCACGTTCAAGGGCGTCGATATTACGACGGCGCCGATTCATCGCCGCATTGCAATGGGCATGGGCCGCACCTTTCAGACCTCGAGCATCTTCCCCAACCTCTCCGTCTACGACAATCTGCTGATCGGCTTACAGAGCGCGGCGAATCTCGCGTTCCGGTTTCGCCCTGTCGACGCCACGCAACACAAGACGATCGAAGAGAAGGCCGAGCGCCTCCTGGATTTCGTCAATCTGAAGGCCTCGGCGCACCGCCCGGTCGCCGAACTCGCGCACGGCAGCCAACGGCTGTGCGAGATCGCAATGAGCCTCTCGACCGACCCGGTATTAGTAATGCTTGATGAGCCGATGGCGGGCCTCGCGCACGCGGAGACGACACGCGTCGTCGAGGTGATTCGCAAACTGCACAGTGAGCTCGGGCTTACCGTGCTCTTCGTCGAGCACAACATGCGCGTGGTACTTTCGCTCGCGCAGCGCATCATGGTTCTCGATCGCGGCAGGGTGCTGGCCGAAGGCACGCCCGCCGAGATCAGCGCAAACGAAGCGGTGCGCGATGCGTACATCGGCAAAGAGGTCATCGAAAGTGTCTGATACGTTTTTGAACGTCGACGGTCTGAACACGTTTTACGGGAAGAGCCACATCCTGCACGACGTCGGACTCAAAGTAAACAAAGGCGAGCTGGTGGCACTGCTCGGCCTCAACGGCGCCGGTAAGACGACGACGCTGCGCAGCATCCTCGGCTTGACGCGTCCGCGCGACGGCGAGATAACCTTCGACGGAACATCGATCATCGGACGAGCGCCGTATCGCATCGCTCGATTAGGGGTCGGCTACGTGCCCGAAGGACGGCGCATGTTTGCCGCACTCTCCGTCCTCGAGAATCTGCAGTTGGCGGAAAACGGTCGCGGCGGCGAGTGGTCGATCGCTCGCGTGCTCGAGCATCTACCCAAGCTCAAGGAGCTCGTCGGGAGACGCGCCGGGCGGCTCTCCGGTGGCGAGCAAGAGATGCTGGCGATCGGGCGCGCGCTGGTCTCGAATCCGCAGTTATTGCTGGTCGATGAACCGTCGCAGGGCCTCGCACCGATGATCGTCGAGGAGGTCTATCGGATTCTTGCCGAGCTCAAAGCCCGCGGGGTGGCGATCGTCCTGGTCGAACAAAACGCGTTACTTGCGCTCAAGATCGCGGATCGCGCCTACGTCATGGATGCCGGCCGGATCGTCTACCACGGGGAAGCGGCAACCCTATTGGCCGACCGCAAACTCATCGCCGACCTGATGGGGCTCACGGCCTCCGAGCTCGCCTCCTAGGGGCGCCATTCCATCATGCCGATATTGTAAAGGCATGAAAACGCTCGGTCCAAAGGGCGCCCTCGAAGAACTCATCGCACCCATCGCGCGCGCGGTGCGGAATGACCGAGTAACCGCACTGGCCGGGGTGCTCGCTCAGCTCTGCGAGCGAGGCGCGTTTACGCCCGAGTTCTTTTTGCCGTCGCGGCCCGACCATTATTCGCGCAAGTTGATCTGGCACGACCCGGAAGACCACTTTATTGTCGTCGGGATGACCTGGGCGCCGGAGCAAGGCAGCCCACTGCACGATCACGCCGGATTGTGGGGCGCCGAGATCATCGTCGACGGCGTCATGAGCGAAACGATGTTTCACCTGGCCGAACGCGGCGAAGACGGGCGCTACCGTTTCGAACGCGGGATGCATCGGGTCTCCGGAAAAGGGACGGTGGGCGTTCTGATTCCACCGCTGGAGTATCACGACTTCGGCAACGCCGGAACGAGCGTTGCGCATTCGCTACACGTGTACGGCGGCAACTTGACGAGCGCCCAATCGTTCTCACAGAGTGATGACGATTGGTGGACGGCGCGTCGCGTCGACCTCCGCTACGATGGCTGAGTTTACCGCGATCGTCGCCGGCGGTGGCGCCAGCGGCGTGCTCTTGGCTACGCGTCTGGTTCGTAAGAGCGCGCACGCGCGCGTCGTTATCGTCGAGCCGCGCGAACGCCTCGGCCGTGGGATGGCGTATTCGACCCCGCACCACCGGCATCTGCTCAACGTCCCGGCCGGGCGCATGTCGGCGTTCGCAGAGGATCCCGAGCACTTCGTGCGCTTTTTGCGCGAACGATTCGGCGATCGTTATACCGCGTCGTCCTTCGTTCCGCGACCGCTCTACGGCGACTATCTCGAATTTGTAACGCAAGAATCGCGCGCATTTGCCGGAGAACGTCTGCGCTGCGAGCAATCGACGATCCTCGCCGCGAACGTCGATGCCGCCGGCGTTCGTGCGATCTGCGACGATGGGCGTGTGCTCGCCGGCGACGTGCTTATCGTCGCCACCGGAAACGCGCGGCCGGCGCCGTGGTTCCGGGCCGATGCTGATATCGTGGCCGGTGATCGATTCTTTGACTCGGCATGGGATGAACGTGCCCTAACTTGCGCTGATCCCGATGAAGGCGTGCTGCTCTTGGGCACCGGCCTCACCGCGGTGGATGCGCTCATCGGCTTGCGGGAAAACGGTCACCGTGGCGTGATCTGGATGGTGTCCCGGCGTGGCCTGCTTCCGCACGAGCACCGGCTTTTCGATGCACCGCCCGAGGTCAATCCTGAAGCCACGTCATTGCACGACCTGTTTGGCGCGGTTCGCGCGGTTGCGAGCCGCCCGCGCGCCTGGCGCGCAACCCTCGACAGCCTGCGACCGCGTACCAATCACCTCTGGCAAGCGCTCTCGGTGAGTGACCAGCGGCGATTCGTTCGCCACGTGATGCCGTATTGGAACGTGCATCGTCACCGGATGGCGCCCGAAGTTGCAAAAGAAATTGCTGACGAAATGTCCTCGGGCCGGTTGCGGATGCTTGCCGGACGCACCGGGGCCTTTACACAGACGGATCGCGGTTTACGCGTCCCGATTCGCGTGCGCGGTGAGAACCGCGAAGTCGAGCTCGAAGTTGGTCGTGTCATCAACTGCAGCGGGCCGGCGCATGATTTTCGACAATTAGAGAATCCGCTGATCGGCAATCTGCTTGCGCAAGGAATCATGCAGCCGCTTGCGACCGGAATCGGTGTCGACATCGCGCCGAGCGGCGCGCTGCGCGACCGTCACGGGGTAGACTCGGCGGCGGTTTTTGCTATCGGGCCGGTGAGATACGGAACCTTGATCGAAACGACGGCGATGCCGGAGATCCGCGCGCAAGCGGAGGAACTTGCGACGCTGCTTGTCTCGCGCTGTTCATCGACGACTGCCGGAACCTTACAGTGATGGCGATGAAACGATGGCTGGCCAGTGCACTCTCCCTCGGTCTAGCGCTCGCTGCTACGCCCGCGGCCATCGGGCAAGTGAGCGATCGCGAGATTCCGGTCGGCAACGCAACGACGCTGCGGCTCAATGTTAGCGGTTCGATTCACGTCATGCCGGTTGCGGGTCTAACCAGCGTGAAGTTTCACGTCGTCGACAATGGGCCGTCGACCCCGCCGATGGCGCTGACCAGCTCGCGCGCCGGCTCGCGCTTGAATGTCTCGATCACCGGCCCCAGCTCCAACATTCTTCCGTTCGTCGGCGCCAGCGGGTACGAGTTGCAACTCTCGTATCCGGCCCGGATGCATCTCGACTTGCGCGAATTCGCCGGGCGCGTGCACGTCGATGCGGTGCCGGCATCGATGCAAATCTACGACGCCACCGGCAACATTCTCGTGGATGACGCGAGCGCGCCATTGACCGCGGAAGCGGATAGCGGCGACATCGCGGTCACCAAGGCGCATACCTCGATCACCCTCAGCGTCGGAAACGGCAACGTCACCGCGGCGCTGGCGCCGGGGTGGCGCGGCAGCCTCGTGCGCTTGGAATCGTCGAACGGGAACCTGCATCTGAGCGTCCCGGCCGGATTTCGTGCGCACTACGACGTCAGCACCGGCTCCGGGCACGTGAGCAACCCTCTGCGCGGCGTCGCGCGGGCCCCGCTGGTCTTCATGCTGGCCGAGCAGGGCGACGTCTCGATCGCGACATTGTAAAGAATCGGCTACCGCAAGCGAGGGGAGGCCCTTTTGTCGCAGCGCAGCGCAACCATGCGACGATATATTAGCGTTCGCAACAATATTTCGGAGGGTGTGTCTCGTGCGTTCAGTCCTCGTCCCCGCGTTCATTCTCGCTGCGTTGGTTCCGTCGATGGCGTCAGCCGCGGTTGTCGATGTGTCCCTCATGCCCGACGGCACGTATACCGTCAAAGTCGAAAAGGTTGAAGATGCGCAGCACGCGCTGGTGATGATGCAAAACGGCGTCGAAACCGTGCTGGTCGCTTCCGGCAGCGCCGATTTCAGCAAGTGCAAGCCGAACGACACCGTCAAGATCTCGATCATCAAGGGCAAAGTTCCGGTCCTCGCCGTCCAATAACGACCCCCGGGCGCCGGTCTTTATGCCGGCCGGGCAGGCGGCGTCCCGGCCGGAACTTTGTAAAGAATCGCGGCCGAGGCGTGCGCAGGTGCTTCTTCTGTCGTATCCTGTCGGGTGGGGGTGCCACCATGCTTGCGGGCGGAGAAACTTTCGGAGGAAACTCGTGCGCCTTTTTATGATCTCTGCGCTTTTTGCGTTTGTCGCGCTGGCCCCGATGACGGCTTCGGCCGCTCTGGTGGACGCGTCGCTTGTACCCGATGGCACCTACGTCTGCAAAGTCGAAAAGGTCGAAGACGCGCAGCATCTGCTCGTCATGATGCAGAACGGCATTGAGACGACGCTGATCGCGCAAGGCATCGACTTCAGCAAGGTCAAGGCGAACGACACCATCAAGGTCTCGCTGGTCAAGGGGAAAGTCCCGGTCTACGTGATCCAGTAGGCATCCATCCAGTTCTGGGTAAAGGGTTCGAATAACGAGCCCTTTTTTTATTGCTTTCGGAGGAGGACGTCGCATGCGGCTTCATACCACGATCGCGGCAACGACCGCATTCCTGTTTGCAAGCGCAATTGCTGCTAACGCTGCGCTGACGCAAGGCACGATGCTCGATGGAACGATCAACGGCAACTATTCCAGCAATCATGCTTACGCCGGTCAATCGGTGACGGTATCGAACGTCCGCAGTGACGACGGCAGCGGCTCGGTCCGCAACGGAACGCTCTACGGCTACGTGTATTCGGTGCAGAAAGCGGGGCAAGGAACGCCCGGCAAGATCCGCTTTCGATTTACCGAGCTGGTGAACGGCAACGGCGTGCGTTACACGATCGATAGCCGCGTCACGAATGTGAACGTGCAGACGAAAAACAACGCGGCCAAGGAAGCCGGTGGAGCGCTTGCGGGTATGCTCGTCGGCAACGCCATCGGCAAGACGCTCTTTGGCGGAAGCGCCGGCGGTGCGGTCGGCGCGGCCGGCGGGTTCTTGCTCGCCAAGAACAATCGCCAGGACGTCAACGTCACGGCAGGGTCGTACATTCAAGTGGAGATCCTCTCCGTCACCCGCCGCCAATCCTAGTAAGTCAGGCTGCGTGCCCGTCGTTCCGGCGACAACGGAATCCCTCGATCGTGCCGCCGCGCTTTTACGCGGCGGCGGGGTCGTTGCTTTTCCGACCGAAACGGTGTACGGGTTAGGCGCCAATGCGTTCGATGCGCGCGCCGTCGCGCGCGTCTTCGAGATCAAAGCGCGTCCGGCGTTTGATCCGCTGATCGTGCACGTGAGCGACGACGCGATGCTCGAGCGCGTTGCCGATGATATTCCCGCGACCGCGCGTACGCTGATTCGCGCGTTCTGGCCCGGTCCGTTGACGATCGTCTTGAACAAGCGCGCGGATATCCCCGATCTGGTTACCGCCGGGCTGCCGACCGTCGCCGTTCGTATGCCGGCGCATCCGATCGCTCGCGCGCTGATCGAGCGCGCCGCCACACCGCTTGCCGCACCGAGTGCCAATCCGTTCGGCTATCTGAGTCCGACGCAGGCCGCGCATGTCGAACGCATGCTGGACGATCGCGTCGATTGCATCATCGACGGCGGTCCGACCGAGCACGGGGTCGAGTCGACGATCGTCATGCTCGAGCCGCGCCCCGCATTGCTGCGGCCTGGTGCGATTCCGATCGAGGCGATCGAAGCGTCGATCGGTCCGCTCGCGCGAGAGCTCTCCGATGAAGCGCGGCCGCTCGCACCGGGTCGCCTTTCGCAGCACTACGCGCCGCATACGCCGATTCGCATCGTCAACCACGCCGCGCGCGTGCCGGAGAGCGAACGCAACGGTGCGGTGCTGCTGGCTTTTCGCACGCCGGTCGCCGGATATCTCGACGCGCGTGTGCTCAGTGCGGCCGGCAACCTGCGCGAAGCGGCAGCGCATCTCTTCGAGTATTTACACGAGCTCGATGCATTGGGCGCCGTGCGCATCGATGCGGAACGGCTCCCGATGAAAGGCGTCGGGGTTGCTATTATGGATCGTCTGCAACGTGCCGGCTCGCGCTGACCGGCGCACGCTCGCGCTGCTTGCGCTCGCGGTTCTCGTCGTGATCTGGGGCTACAACTGGGTGGTAATAAAGATCGCGGTGCGTGATGCGTCACCGTTCACGTTCGCGGCGTGGCGGACGATCGGCGGCGCGATCACGTTGATGGCTGCTGCGCTGGTGCTCCGCCGATCGCTGCGCCCGCAGTTTCCCGCCGCGTTTTTTTGGATCGGGTTATTTCAAACGGCGCTATTCCTCGGTTTGAGCACGTGGGCGATCGTCAGCGCGGGCGCAGCGCAAGTCGCGATGCTCGCGTATACGATGCCGCTCTGGGTGGCGCTACTTTCGTGGCCGGTACTCGGCGAGCGCATTGGTCCGTGGCAGGGGTTGGCCATCGTGGTGGCACTTGCCGGCATTGCGTGCATGATCGGACCGCTGCACGCAGTTGGACTCGCCGAATGGCTTGCGGTTGCGGCCGGCCTCGCCTGGGCAATCGGCATTATTTTGACCAAACGTTTGCAACGCCGCGGGCACGTCGATCTGCTCGGATTGACGATGTGGCAAATGCTCTTCGGCGGACTCGTGCTCACGATCGCTGCACTGATGATGCCGGGGCACGCGACGACGTGGAACACGCCGTATCTCCTCGCACTCGTCTACAACATCGTGTTGGCAACGGCGCTCGGATACACCCTTTGGATCTACGTGCTCGACGTCTTGCCGGCGCGCGACGCCGGAATGGGCGTACTGGCGAATCCCGTTGTTAGCGCTCTCGCCGCGTGGCTGCAGCTCGGGGAGGTCCCCACGCGCCTCTCGGGGACGGGGATGATCCTGATTGCGGCCGGGTTAGTCTTGCTCTCGCTGGCCGAACGGCGCGCGAGTCGCGCGGCTTAGACGCAGCGAATTTCCGACGACGAACAGGCTCGAGAGTCCCATCGCCGCCGCGGCGAAAATCGGCGCAACGATTCCAAACGCGGCGAGCGGCACCAGCACGACGTTGTACGCAAACGCCCAGAATAAGTTCTGTGACACCGTTGCACTCGTCGCGCGCGCAATCGCGATCGCATCGGCCACCGCG
>PMUE01000162.1 GCA_003167055.1 Vulcanimicrobiota bacterium
GGAAGCGCCGGTGCGCGCCTATTACGTGCCGCGCGTCTGCGTCGTCGGATCGGAGTCGACCGGTAAAAGCACGCTGTGCGCGCGGCTTGCCGATCACTATCGCACGGCGTGGGTCGGCGAATACGGTCGCGAGTACTCGCTGGAGAAGCTGCGCAACGGATTGCAGGGACAGTGGGTCGATGACGAGTTCATTCACATCGGGTTCGAGCAGCAGCGGCGCGAGGACGATGCGGCGCGGCGCGCCGATCCGGTGTTGATTTGTGACACCGACGCGCTCGCGACGATGGTGTGGTCCGAGCGCTACCTCGATCGCGTGCCGACGCGCTGGCCGCTGCCGCCCTCGCGCATCGCGCTCTACCTGATCCCGTATCCCGACGTGCCGTTTGTTGCCGACGCTATCCGTGACGGCGAGCATAAACGGTACTGGATGTACGAGCGCCTGGTCGAACTGTTCACGCAACGCGCGCTTCCGTTCACGGTGCTACGCGGCAGCTACGACGATCGCTACGAGCAGGCGGTCAAGACCATCGATGCGCTGTTGGCGGTGGAGCGCGACGCTCGCGCCGGCTAGCCGCGCATCGGCGCGATGCCGTTGGCGATGTAGGTCATCACCACCACGTCGTCTTGATTGATCGTCTGGTTGCGAAAGCGTATGATGCCGCGCGGCTTGCCGCCGGGCCACGGTGCTTTCTCGATCACCTCGCTGCGCACGTGCAGTTCGTCGCCGGGCACGACCGGGAAGGTCCAGCGCAACTCGTCGATGCCGGTGCCGATCAACGGGCTATCCTCGCCGGCGCGCACGTCGACCAGCAGCCGCATCGAAATCGCTGCGGTGAGCCAGCCGCTGATCACGAGCTTCTTGAACAAACTCGTTTTCGCCGCCTCGGCGTCGAGGTGGAACGATTGCGGATCGTAGGCACGCGCGAACGCCAGCGCTTCCTCCTCGTCGATGCGGTAGCGGCCCGTCTCGCGAATGTCGCCGATTGCGAAGTCTTCGTAGAAGCGCTTGGGAGCGGTCATGTCGTTACCTCGATCTCGTCGAACGATTCGACGCAGGCGTGGCGGGTGGTCGGGACGGTGCCATCCTCAGGACGCGCGAGCTGCACGGTCACAATACCGGCATCTTGCGCGGCGTCGAGCTCGGCTTCGTTGTCGGAAAAAAACATCGCCTCGTTCGGCGGCACGTCGATCTCTCGTAGGATGCGTTCGTACGAAGAGGTCTGACGTTTTCCGCCGATAGTCGTGTCGAAGAAGCCCGAGAAGAGCGAGAGCAGATTGCCCGCCACGCTGTTTCCGAAGAGCAGTTTCTGCGCCGGCACCGACCCCGATGAGTAGATGTACAGCGCAACGCCGCCGTCGTGAAACCGGCGCAGCGCATCGATTGCATCGGTATAGAGATGGCCGCGGAGACCGCTCGAGGCGTAGCCTTCGACCCAGATCAGTCCTTGCAGTTGCTTGAGCGGCGTGACCTTGACATCGCGATCGGCCCAGTCGTGCAGCGCTTCGAGCAGCGCGTTAAGGTCGTCGCGGGGAAGACCCGCTTCGTCGGCTGTTTGATCGAGGATTTCGCGCACCATTGCATCCTGCTCGTGCTCGCGCACGAATGCATCCATGTGAGCCGAGGCAAACGGAAACAGCACGTCGCGCACGAACGCGATCGAGCCGAGCGTGCCTTCGATGTCGATCAGCGCCGCGCGGGCGCGGTAGCGCATTTAGTCGAGTTTGGGGAAGCCGCTTGCGATCGCGTCGCCGGTAAAGTTCGCGACCCAGCCTTCTTGATTGTTGAACAGGCGAATCGCGGTGAACTCGGGATCCGAGCCCATGTCGAACCAGTGTTTGGTGCCGGCCGGGACACTGATCAGATCTCCTTTAACGCACACGGTTTGATAGACGCGGCCGTTGACGTGTAGATAAAACGCGCCTCGACCCTCGACGAAGAAGCGTACTTCGTCTTCTGAGTGCTGATGCTCGTCGAGGAATTTCTTGCGCATCGGTTCGGTGTTCGGCGTGCCGCGCTCGATTCGAACGACGTCCATCGTTCCATAACCGCATTCGGCCAGGAGTTTGTCGATTGAGCTGCGGTACGCATCGATCACCGTTTGTTGATCGGCGCCCTTGGGCAGCTGTGCATCGGCCGCCCATCGTTCGAAGCGTACGCCGATCGCGCGTAACTCATCGGCGATGCGCTCGCCGTCGCTCGTGTCGATCAAGAGCGTTTCGGGATGCTTTTCATCGTAGACGCGAAGCGTGGTGGTCAAGGTGGTGGTCATCGGCGTAATCTCCGTTCCTCTAATGAACATTGGAGCAAAAACTCTAGGCCTTCCAAGTGCCGCTGTGCATCCGCCATAGTAGCACCCCAGGCATAGACACCGTGTCCGGCAAGAAGGTATCCGGGCGCCGGCGGCTCGTCGCCGATCACGGCTTCGATACGCTCGGCCAAGCGGCCAGTGTCCTGATCGTTGGCAAAGATCGGCAGGCGAACGGTGCCTTCGTGGGTGGTCACGCCGCGCAGGCTCTTGTGCATCTCGAAGCCCTCGAGCTCGACGTAGCCCCTGGTGGCATCGAGGCGCGAAAGAACCGTGGCGGCGATGGTGAGGACGTGAACGATCGCCCCGATGCCGGGGTCGCGCCGGTATCGCGAGACGTGCAAGGGCGTCTCAGCCGAAACGCCGGCCGGCAGTGCGCCGCGAAGCGGCACGGCGATGATGTCCTCGGGGCGGATATTGCCCTTGTCGATCCCCGAGCGGGTAACGGCGGCATGCGCCGCATCGATGCGGCACGAGAAGTTTCCGCTGGTCGCGGGCACCCAGCCGTGAGCCGCCGCAAAGCGGCCGATGGCGGCAAGGTCAAGCGCCAGCGAGGCGGGGACCACCAGATCGGGCATAGGCTCGATTTTAGCATGACCGCGAGCACCTAATGAATTGATTGAATTTTGAGCACAAGGCCCTCCAGCTGGCACACCGCTGGACCAGAATCTGCGCTAGAGTATGAAATCAGTGGAACGCACAACCGAACCCAAGATCGTGCTCCTGGTGCGGCTCCTCTCGGCGATCGACGAGGGGCGTCACTCCTTTGAGAGCCTCAAAGACCGGATCGCTGAGGGCACGAAGCGCCCTAGCACCCGCAGTTTGCGCCGCTACCTCGCGGTCCTGGCCGACGCCGGGTTCCCGTGGTATTTCGATCGCGCGACCAACGCCTATCGCTTCGCCGAAGGCTACAGCTTGCGCCGTCTGGACCTTTCCAACGGCGAGCTGTTCGGCCTGGTCGCGCTGCGCTCGTTCGGCGCCTCGATCGGCGGTGCGATCGGTGCCTCGATCGACGAGATCACCGATAAGCTGCTCGGCTCGACCCGCAGTGCCGTACGCGCACGGGTCGACGCGCCGTCACCGGTCGCATTTCGTCTGGCAGAGATTCAACTTGACGAGCAGGGCGAGCGCGCCTTCAGCCTTTTTGCTGCAGCGGAGCGTTCGTCGCGCGTCGTGCAGTTCGTCTATCAGGACAAAGAGAGCAATCGCAGCACGCGCGAAGTCGATCCATACGGTTTCATCGTCAGTTCGGGCCGCATCTACTGCGTCGCCTACGATCATGCGCGTCGCGATAAGCGCGTGTTCGCCATCGACAACGTCAGCGACGTGCACGTCAGCGCTCGAACGTTCACCAAGCCGCACGATTTTGACGTCGACGCGTTTGCCGCTGACTCGATCAGCGGCGTGATGCACGGCGCGGCAGCGATGCCGGTCCGCGTGCGCTTTGCTTCGCGCGTCGCCAAGGCGGCGATCGCCGCCCGCGTCATTGCCGAACGTCAGATCGAACGACTCGACGACGGCAGCGTTGAGATCGAATATCGCGTGAGCGACGCCGACGAACTTGCGCGCTGGGTGCTGGGCTGGGGTGCGCAAGCCGAGATCCTTGGTCCGCCCGACGTACGCAACCGCGTCGCCGCACTCACCAAAGAAATCGCCGAAAAGTACAAAAACAGAGATAGTATTTCGGGAGTATTGGTGTAACAACAAAAGACGCCGGCATATAGCCGGCGTCTTTCGACGTATTCGCGCACCGAGGTCGCCTATCGGGCTCCCGGGTGGGAGAGTCCGACTGACGTCGACGGCGGTTTGATCGTCGCGGCGGATGGCTACCAGCGCAGCCATCACGCGCATTGCTTCCGATCGCGGCCGATACGTGCGTCGCCCTTCGATGAATTCGAAGTGAGGAGATGGTAGCACCGCGCCAAGGGGCGCTTCAAGTAAGCCCACGCGCTCGCTCACACGCTATCCACAAGTTTTTTGCGGTTATGCACGGCAGGCGTGGAGTTATCCACTTGGAAACAGGTTTCATCCATGTCACAAACGCTCTATCAACAGCCCGTCGAGCTCGACGGTCGTCACTTAAGCCTCGAAGCGATCGAGGCGGTCGCCGACGGAGCGCCGGTCAGCATCGCCCCCGCTGCGCGCGAACGCGTTGCGCGCGCACGCGCCTTTGTCGACGAACGTTTTGCAAGCGGGCATGCGATTTACGGCGTGACCACCGGGTTCGGACGCTTGGCCAACGTGCAGATCGATCCGGCAGACGCCGCCGCATTGCAGTTAAATTTGGTACGGTCGCACGCGTCGGGAACCGGCACCCCGCTTGACGCGCGTCTCGTGCGCGCGGCCGGTGTTTTGCGCGTGAATTCGCTTGCCGCGGGCCACTCGGGCGTGAAGTCCGAAACGTTGAATCTCTTGGCAGAGTTGCTCAATCGCGGCGTGACGCCGGTTGTGCCCTGCCAAGGCTCGGTCGGTGCAAGCGGTGATCTCGCGCCGCTTGCGCACATGACGCTGACATTGATTGGCGAAGGCGAGGCGGTCTTCAACGGGGAGCGGCTTCCGAGCGCGGTTGCGCTCGAGCGCGCCGGCTTGCGTGCCGTCACGCTCGGTCCGAAAGAGGGCCTGGCGCTGATCAACGGCACCCAGGTGATGACCGGCATTGCGGCGCTCGGTATTTTGCGCGCGCAGCGACTTGCCGCCGCCGCCGACGTGATCGGAGCGATGTCGCTCGAAGCGTTTTTGGGGACCGATCGGGTGTTCGACCGGCGCTTGAACGATTTGCGCCCGCATCCCGGCCAAGCGCGCGTCGCCGCCAACCTGCGCGTGCTGCTCGCGGGTTCGGAGATCATGCTCTCGCATCGTGAATGCGGCCGCGTGCAAGATCCGTATTCGTTTCGCTGCATTCCGGTCGTGCACGGCGCGGTGCGCGACGCAATCGTCTACGCGCGCGGCGTTACGCAGATCGAGGCGAACTCCGTCACCGACAATCCGCTGGTCTTTCCCGAGGACG
>PMUE01000240.1 GCA_003167055.1 Vulcanimicrobiota bacterium
GAAGCTGATACGACCAACGGTTGGGAAGAAAAGTCGTTCAGCCTGAGCAGCTACGCCGGACAAACCGTGCAGCTCTATTTCGGCGTCAAAGGCAACGGCTATTCGAAGGATTACGTCTACGAATATCTCGACGACGTTTCGCTGACCGGAACCGCGACGGCGTCGCCGTCGCCGACACCGACCGCGAGCGCGTCGGCATCGCCCACAGCAAAGCCGACCGCGACGCCTACGGTCGCTCCGACGGCCACACCCACGCCGGCCTACGCCTGTAACAACCCCGGTTTCGTGACCGATCAGAACGAATTCGCGGCCGGCTCGATTTCGGCCGACCAACTCGTGGACGTGTGCGGCCAAGTCACGCAAGTGTTAGCAAAAAAGACCACCTCCAGCGGCACGCACGGATACTTCTACGTCTCGATTCCGGGCTCGGCTAGCCCCGGGACGATCGAAATCGTCTCTAACCTCACCGCGATGGGTGAGGATCCCAATCCGCCGCCTACCACGTGGCCGTGGGTTGCCGTCGGCGATTACGTCTACGTGCAGGGCCGCTACTATTACGACAGTTCCAGTAGCCAAGGCATCGACTGGACCGAGGACGACACCGATAGCAACTGGGAGCACACCGGTTACGTCGTCGTCTGCAATTCGGCCGGCACGAGCTGTAATTTGTACGAGTAAGGCCCTGTGGTATAGTAGGGGGCGCCATGCCCCCTACCGTGCCCGCGCTGCGGATCGGCAGCCATCAGATCTGGCCTCCCGTGGTGCTCGCACCCATGTCCGGCGTCACCAACCGGACGATGCGCGCGCTCTATAAGCCTTTTGGTCTCGGCCTGACCGTGACCGAGTTCGTTTCGTCGAACGCGCTAAAGCACACGAACAAGCGCACGATGGAGATGATCGATCAGCACGGGCTCGAGAAGCCGGTGTCGACGCAGCTCTGGGGCGATGATCCAGCGACGATGGCCGCAGCAGCGAAAGTCGTGCGCGAATGCGGCGCCGATATCGTCGACATCAATTTTGGCTGTCCCGCACCCAAGGTGACGAAGACCAATGGCGGATCCGCCTGTCTGCGCGACGTCGATCGCTGCGAGGCGATCATGCAAGCCGTCGTCGACGCAGTCGATTGTCCGGTCACGATGAAGATGCGTCTGGGTTGGAGCGAGAGCGATCTCGTTTACATCGACGTGGCCAAGCGCGCACAAGCCGTTGGCGTGCAAGCGGTGACGCTGCACGCGCGAACCGCGCGCCAGTTCTATAAAGGCAGCGCGGATTGGGAACACATCGCGCGCTTGAAATCGGCGATCGACATTCCGGTAATCGGTAACGGCGATCTCGAAGATCCGCACGTCGCGATGGAACGCATGCGAGCTAGCGGCGTCGACGCGATCATGCTCGGGCGCGCTACGCTCGGCAATCCGTGGTTGATTGCGCAGATCGCCGACTTGATGGAGGGACGCGAGATGCGTTCGATGCCGTCGGCCGCCGATCGCCTCCGCTACTGCATCGTGCATTACCGTGCGATGGTCGATGAGTGGGGTGAAGCGCGCGCGGTTCCGCAAATGCGCAAACACGTGGCGCTTTATCTCAAAGGCATTCCGGGCGCGGCAGTGTTGCGCGAGCGGATCATGCGGATCGATTCCGCCGACGAAGCGATCGGGGTGATCGAAGAGACGATCGCGCGCGTCGAAGCCTCGGCAATGGTTGCCGCGTGACGTGGCTATCTCGGTCGAGCTCGTTCGCTGTTTGACCAACGTGCGGGAGCTGTATCAACTGCCGCCCACCTTCGAACGTTTCCAAAGGTATCTCGACCTCGTCCGCGTGGACACGGGCACGCAGGCGTTGCCGCTATCGAAACTCAACCCGATGGCAAAGGAGCATGCGCTCGCGTATGTCGAGCAGCTGCTTACGCTCGGTGCGGAAGATTACGCCTTCGCTGCGGCAAGTGACGCGGCATCTCGGCTCGATGGCGACGATGCCCTCAAAGTATTGCTCGTGCTGATGGACGACGCGAAGGGCGGCTGGACGAATCGCGCCTTCTCCGAGTTCGCGCATCAGTGTGAGAATAAGTATGAGGTTGCGCACGGCTGGGCGATCGTCGCAGTTTGGACGGCCGAAGAGCCGGCAGCGGAGCTTCTGCGCATGCGTGCATTCGAATCGGTATATCGTACGGTCGATGAACGACGAAACGGCCCCGTGCGCACGCTGCGCCAGATCCTCGATCGCGAAGGGCGTACGATGCGCTTTGCCGGACACGAGCGGCGGTACGATGACGCGACGCTGCGGCTAATTCGCGAGCGCATCGAGCCGCATTTGGATTCGCACGCCGCGCCGATCGTTATGGCGGCGCTCTACGGCGACGTGATCGCGGAATCGCTTGGCTATCCGCCGCTCGGCGTTCCTGATCGCGGCGGCTATGAGCTGGCGCTAGTGGACGCCCTAGAAAGCGAAAAGGGACTCAAGCGGGTGGCTCGCGGCGGGACTTGAAGAAACCAAAGTGACACGAGGAACCGTCGAAGATCTCGCTGCTGAGGCATTCGAGAATTATAAGAACTTCATCAATCCGCCGTTGGCGCGAGTGATGAAGCTTTCCGGTTCGCCGGTCGAAGTGCGCGCGTCGGGCACCACGATCTGGGATCAAAACGGCAAAGCCTATCTCGACTTTGCCGGCGGCTACGGTGTGTTCACGCTCGGGCATTCGCATCCGCGCGTTCTTGCGGCGGTGCGCGAGCAGATGGAGCGCATGTCGCTCTCAGGCAAGACGATGTTCAACGTCGTGCTCGGGCGCGCGGCAAAACGTCTCGCCGAGATTGCGCCGGGCGATCTGCAACTGTCGTTCTGGTGTAACAGCGGAACCGAGGCGCTCGAAGGTGCAATCAAACTCGCGCGCGCCGCGACCGGGCGCGGAAAAATCGTCGCCACGCACGGCGCGTATCACGGCAAGACGCTCGGCGCGCTCTCGATCAGCGGACGCGAAGCCTTTCAAGAACCGTTTCGCCCGTTGCTTGCTGACGTCGCGCACGTGCCGTTCGCCGATGCATCCGAGCTCGATGGCGCATTACACGATGCCGCCGCGTTTGTTGTCGAGCCGGTGCAGGGCGAAGGCGGCGTCAACGTTCCGCCGGCCGGGTATTTGCGCGCGGTGCGTGCGGCCTGCGATCGCGCGGGCGCGCTCTTCATCGCCGACGAAGTCCAGACCGGGCTCGGTCGCTGCGGTTATCGCTTCGCGTGCGAGCGCGACGGCGTGGTGCCCGATGTGATGACGCTGGCCAAGGGGCTCTCCGGCGGCGTCATACCGGTGGGGGCGTACATCGCGCGACCCGACGTGTGGAATCGCGCCTACGCGAAAGCGCCGCTGGTGCACACCTCGACCTTCGGCGGCAGCGAGATCGCGTGCGCGGCGGCGCTTGCGGCGATGGACGTGTTGATCGAAGATGATCTGGTCGCCAATGCGCGCGCGCGCGGTGAGCAGCTGCTCGACGGCTGCCGTACGATTGCGCTCGAGTATCCGCAGGTCATCCGTGAAGCCCGCGGCCTCGGACTGCTAGTCGGCGTCGAGCTGACGAGTGAAGGCTACGGCGGCTGGATCATTCCGGAGATGCTCAAGGCCGGTGTCACCGCCGCCTGGACGCTCAACCAGCAGCGCGTCATTCGCCTCGAGCCGCCGCTGATCGTAAGCGAAAGCGAAGTCGACATCGCGCTCGGTGCATTTTCCGCAGGGGTGGCGGCTGCCGCCGAGAAGCTCGGGCATTTGTGAGCGCCGTGCCCCAAGTGTTCGATGTATAACGTCGCGTGCGCCGAAGCGCGCCGACGAGACGCGAGGAGGGGGCATAGCCCTAGTTCTGTGACCGACGAGCAACGAAGTCGGCGCAGATTCGCCGCCGCGACCCGAAGGGCTAGCGGTATGGCGTTCTGGAACTTCGTCGCTCTTCGCTCGCAAAGCATTGCTTTTGTCGCTCATCGCTCCTCGCTCGAGCTCCGCCATACCGCTAGCGTTATACGTCGAACACTTGGGGCACGGCACTAAATGCCCTACGTCGAATCTCGGATCGCGATCGCCGCCTCGGCACGCGCGGTCTACGAACTTGCCAAGGACCAAGAGCGCTTCCCCGAGTTCATGCCCGACGTCGAGACCGTCAATGTCCTCGAACGTCATCCGGACCGGGTGATTTCGCGTTGGAAAACGTTGGTGGAAGAGGCGCCGATCGAGTGGACCGAGGAAGATCGCTTCGACGATGGAGCGTTGCGCATCGACTACGCGCTGCTCGAGGGCGATCTGGATACGTTCGAGGGCGCCTGGACATTCGAAGAGCGCGACGGCTTGACGCACGTGCTGCTCACCGTGGAGTATGATTTCGGAGTGCCGACGCTCGCTGAGCTGATCGGCCCGACGTTGCAGAAGAAGGTGCTCGAGAACAGCGAGATGATGCTCAAGGCGCTCAAGATGCAGGCCGAACAATGAAGTTCTGCTTTGTGATCCATCCGCTTTCGCTCGAAGACGTCGCTCGGTACGAGCCCGGCGCCGCCGGCAAAGGCGCGCCGATCGTTCGCAAGATCATGGAGTGGATGCCGCCGTGGGCCACCGTGCATATCACCGGCGTGCGCACGCCGGACGGTCGCGAGACCGAGGGCTGGTTCGTCACCGCGCCTCTGCTGCCCGAACAGATGATGGAGTTTCCGCGCGAAGAGGTCTACAAGCGCATCGTGCGCGCGATCGAGATCGGCGCGGAACTTGGTGCAGAGGTGGCGGGGCTCGGTGCGTTCACCGGTGTCGTCGGTGACGGCGGTATTACGGTCGCCGAGCGCGCGCCGATTCCGGTGACGACCGGCAACTCGCTGACGATCGCTGCCGGTATCCAGAGTTTCTTTCGCGGCGCGCGCGAGATGAGCGTCGATCCTGCGACGGCAACCGTGGCGGTCATCGGCGCGACCGGCTCGATCGGAGGCGCCTGCGTAAAACTCATCGCACCGCACGTCAAGCACATCGTCCTCGTCGCGCGCAACAACACGCGCCTGGCGAAGTTCTACGAGCAGATGAAGGCCGAGCTGCCGTGCGAGGTCTCATACACGACCGACATCTCCGCGGCAGTGCGCCGGTCGCAACTGATTCTTACCGCGACATCGTCGACCCAAGATATCATTCAACCCGAGGACCTGCTGCCCGGCGCGGTCGTGTGCGAACTATCCTTGCCGCACGACGTCAGCCGCCGCGTCGCATTGGAGCGACCTGACGTGCTCGTGACCGAAGGCGGCAATATGGTCGTGCCGGGTAATCCGCGCTTCGATCGCGTGCGCGAGCCGGGTCTGGAATTCGATTTGAACCTGCCGCCGCGCACCGCACTGGCGTGCATGAGCGAGACGATGGTGCTCGCGCTCGAGCATCGGGCCGAGTGCTACACGCTCGGCCGCGGCATCGACGTCAACAAAGTAATCGAGATCGAGGAGCTAGCGAAACGCGCCGGGTTCACACTCGCCGACATGCGCGCCTTCGACACCGCCATCACGCCCGAAAAAATCGCCGCCACGCGCGAAGCCGCGACCCTTCGACAAGCTCAGGGTGACAGGGTGGGGACGTGAAGCGCGTCGTTTCGGTTTCGCTGGGCTCCTCGACGCGCGATCATCGCGCGGTCGTGAACTTGCTCGGCGAGGATTTCGACATCTCGCGCGAGGGCATGGACGGGAAGCTCGACCGGGCGATTGCGCGCGTGCGCGAGCTCGACGGCACGGTCGATGCAATCGGCCTGGGCGGCATCGACGTCTATCTCTACGCCGGTTCCAAGCGCTACGCGTTGCGCGACGGGGTGCGCTTACTGCAAGCGGCAAAGATCACGCCGGTGGTTGACGGCAGTGGGCTGAAGAATACGCTCGAACGTGAGGCTGTCCGCTATATGCAGGACGATCTCGGGATCGAGCTGCGCGGCAAGCAGGTGCTGATGGTCAGTGCGCTCGATCGTTTCGGCATGGCGCAAGCTTTGGTCGACGCCGGCGCCGACGTGCTCTTCGGCGATTTCATCTTCGCACTCGACAAAGACATGGCCGTTCGCGATCTGCACACGTTCGAAGAAATGGCGGAGAAATATCTTCCCGACGCGTGCAAGTTGCCGTTTCAGTTCTTTTACCCCACCGGAAAGAAACAAGAGAAGCCGCCCGAACCGAAATACCCGCAGTACTACGAAGAGGCCGACATTATTGCCGGCGACTTCCATTTCATGCGTCAGTTCATGCCGGCGCGGCTCGATGGCAAGATCGTGCTCACGAACACGGTCACCGCGGCCAACGTCGACGAACTGCGCGAGCGCGGCGTCAAGACGCTGATCACGACGACCCCGGATTTCGAAGGGCGCTCGTTCGGAACCAACGTCGTCGAAGCGGCGCTGCTCGCGCTACTCGGAAAGACATGGGATGACGTGACGCCGGCTGACTACGAACGCGTGCTGCACGCATTGCATCTCCGCCCGCGGGTAATCGCACTGCATTGACGCGCCGGCTGCCGCGCGTTCTGCGTTTCTTCGACGTGTCGGTGCTCGCGTCGGCATCGATGGGGCCGGCCTATTCGCTCGCCTCAACGATGGGACCGATCGTCGTTGCCGCCGGATTTGCGGCACCGCTCGCGCTGCTCGCGCTCTCGGCGATCATGCTGTGCATCGCCGTCTCGTTTGCGTATCTCAGCCGCGTGTCCCCAAACGCCGGGTCGTCGTATTCGTGGATCGGCATGGCCTTCGGTCCCTTCGGGGGAGGCTACGGCGCGTGGCTGTTGTTGCTCTCGAATTTCTTTGCAACGATGGCGATTGCGGTGCCCGCCGGAATCTACACGCTCGCACTGGTCGCGCCGGCGCACGCGCAAGATCCGTTGTGGGCAGCGGTTGTCGGCGCGGTTTGGATTCTTGCCAGTGGTGTGTTGCTGTATGCCGGCGTGCGCCCAACGGCGCACGTTACGCTGCTTGCGCTTGGTTTGGAGATCGGCGTCTTGTTGCTCGCCGCACTTGCCGCCGCGCTGCACGCACCGGTTGCGGCGCCCGTTACCGCAACCTCGACGCCGTTGCCGCTTTCGTTCGGCATCGCCGGTTTCGTCAGCGCGATGACACTGGCGGTGTGGATGAGTGACGGGTGGGAAGTGAGCGCGTCGACCAGTGAAGAGGTCAACGACGCCGCGACGGCATCCGGACGCGCCGGCATCACCGGTCTTGTGTTGACGACGATCGTGCTCGTCGTTTGCATGTACGCATTCCAGCATTTGGGTTCGCTGCAAGGCTTTGCCGACAATCAAGCCGATGCGCTGGCCTACATCGGCGCGCTGCTGGGCGGTCCGTGGTGGCGCCTGGCGATCGTGGTGACGGTGTTGCTCTCGACCCTCTCGACGCTGTGGACGACGATTCTGTATCTTTCGCGCTCGGTGTACGCCATG
>PMUE01000250.1 GCA_003167055.1 Vulcanimicrobiota bacterium
AAGAAGGATCTGCAGTCACAGTACACCTCGACCCCGATCGTGGTCTTCACCCACGTCCCGCTCTATGCGCTTTTTCCGCAATGGGGCTGGACCACCGAAGACGGGGCAAGTGCCCTCGCGATGCTCAGCACCTTCGACCACGTGACGGTCCTCAACGGGCACATCCACCAGATCGTCACCCACGTCGAAGGCAACATCCACTTTGCGTCGGCGACGGCGACGGCGTATCCGCAGCCACAACCGGGCACGGCGCCGAATCCGGGTCCGGTGACCCTTCCTCACGATCAACTACTGCACGCGATCGGGTATCGCACGGTGCGCCTCGATAACGGTACGGCAGGCATTGAGCAACACTCACTGGGCTAGGAGGCAATGCGAGACTCAGCGCTCGAACGCGCATTTGCAGAACGGCAGTCATGGGGGTACGAAGCGGCGTATCGCCGCTTCGGCGCGCGCATGTACACGACTGCGTTGCGTGTGCTCGCGGACCGCGGCGCAGCCCAAGATTGTGTGCACGAAGTGATGCTGCACTTGTGGAAGCGCGGCGATGCCTACCAGCCCGAGCGCGGCGCGCTCGAGGCATTTCTCGTGACCTGCTCGCGTAACCGGGCCCTCGAACGCCTGCGCAGTGCGGGGCGGCAATCCGACGCGATGCGCCGCGCCGCCACGTCAGACGAGAGCGAAGAGCTGGTAGCGGATCCGATCGAGCGCGAGCGCATCGCGCGTGCGATCGACGCGTTGCCGGCGGCACAAGCGCAGACGATTCGGTTTGCGTACTTCAAGGGCATGACCCTCGCCGAGACCGCAAGCGCGCTTGGCGAGCCGGTCGGAACGATCAAGAGCCGCCTTTCGGCTGCACTACGGACGCTGCGAGGTTCCTTGGTAACAGCCGATGTTTGAATTGCACATCGGCGAACTCGCCGAACTCTACGCGCTCGGGGAACTCGATCCGAGCGAACGCGCGGCGGTCGACGCGCACATCGCCGGCTGCATGCAGTGTCTGCGACGTGTGGGCGAAGCGGAAGAGACGCTGCTCGCGCTCGAACGCGGCGTGCTTGCGCAACCGACGCCCGAATTGCTCGATCGTCGCATGCGCTTCGGTGCATCCCCGCGGCGCTATGCCGCCTATGCGCTCGCTGCGGCCGCAGGTTTGGTGCTCGGCATCCTCACGATGCTGCCGGGCTATCTTCGTCCCGCGGGACCGCCGCAAGCTCCGCTGCTGGCGATGATCAACAGTCATTTCAATCACGCGCAGTTTGCGGCCGTCGGTTCGACGAAGGCGCCGGGCGCCAAGGTCATTTACGCGCGCGATCGCAGCTGGCTCTACATCCTAGCGGACGGTTCGGAGCACTATGCGGTGTACGCCATCAATGGTACGGCGTCAACGCGTCTGGGCGATCTCCAGCCCGGTGGCTCGACCAGCGCGCTCTACGTCGCGCGCGCACCCGCGGCGAATGCGGTCGAGTTGCGCGACGGCGCAACGGTCGTCGAACGCGCGGCGCTGCGCTAGCCGGCTTGATCGTTGTGGTTTTGAAACAGATTCGGCGCTGCGGGATCGCGTTTGGAGCGCCGGTCGCTCGGCTCGGCGTCGAGCGAAGTGATGGTACGCGGCGCTAAGTCGATGACACTCGGTTCGGGCAGTTCCTCGCCGCCGATGGTCGATTCGTCTTTGAGCTTGCGCCCTTGCGGGAGCAGACGAGACTCGTAGGTTCCCACCGCTTCATTAAAAGCCCCGACCGAACGCTCGAGGTGACGGCCGAGATTGACTAAGCGATCCGCAAACCGAGCGGTGCGCTCGTAGAGTTCCCGTCCCAGGGTCGCGATGCGCTTGGCATTTTCTTCTTGCTTGACCGCCTGCCATCCCATGGCGAACGAGCGCAGCAACGGAATCAGTGAAAGCGGCCCCGAGATTAGCACGCTGCGATCCAACGCGTATTCGATCAGCATCGGGTTTTCGGTGCAGGCGGCGCTCAAAAAAGCTTCACCCGGGACGAACATCACGACGAAGTCGGCCGACCCTTCGGCGGATTGATAGTTGCGCTTGGAAAGCGCGTCGACGTGATCTTGCAGCGCGCGTGCATGCTTCTTGACCAACTCGCGCCGCGCGTCGTCATCCGCCGACTCGAGGGCGGCTTGCAGTGCGTCAGTGGGCGCTTTTGCATCGACGAACACGCAGCGATTGCCGGGTAATTTGATCGTCATGTCGGGACGGCCGCGCCCGGCTTCAAACGCGATCGTCTGCTGTTCGGCGAAGTCGCAGTAGGCGAGCATGCCCGCCTTCTCGACCACGTTGCGCAGCTGTATCTCGCCCCATTTGCCGCGCGTCGTCGGACTGCGCAGGGCGGTCACCAGCGTCGAGGTTTGATTCGAAAGCGCGTTGGCGGCGGATTCGATCTTGTCGGTGCGGCCGAGCAGCTGGGTGAGTTGCTCGCGCAGCGCACCGGAATCCTCGCTGCGCTTGTTCTCGATCTCACGGACCATACGGTCGAATTCGGTCAATCGCTCGGTGATCGGCGCGACGATTTGGCCAACGCGTTCCCCGGCCTGCTGCGTCGTTGCTTCACGGAGATCGTTCTTCGCGCGTTCGAGGAGTGCATCGATCGCCGCCCGCTCACCGCGCTGGCGCGCGTACATGACGAAGGCGCCGAGAGTGATGCCGACCAGAAGGAACAGGAGATCGACGAGAGCGGTCACGTTTCGAGTCCGAGTTGATCCTTAAAGAAGGCCAAGACGCGCTTCCACGCGTCGTCGGCAGCAGATGCCACATATGAACTTCGTGTATCGTCGAAAAATGCATGCCCGGCCGAGGGGTAAACGCGAATATCGTTGGGCACGCGCAGCGCGGTGCGCCAGGTTCGAACGTCTTCGGCCGGGATGCTCGTGTCCTTTTCGCCATAGCTCCCGCAGACGGGTATGTGAATCTCGGTCGGATCGATGTCTTTGATCGCGCCATAGAAGGGCGCGACCGCGTCGAAGACGTCGGAGTTATCGAGGGCTTGAATCAGCGTAAGGTGACCGCCCATACAAAAACCGGCGACGCCGAGTTTACAGCTCGGAGCTTTGGCGAGCAGGTTCAGACTGCCGGCGCGCAAGTCGCCGTCGTACTGTTTGCGCTGCAGTTGCGCGGCGAACGGTTTGAACGTCGCGACGTCGTTCGCGCCGTCGCCGCTCGGTGCGTCCATCCGCGAATAGAGATCCGGCGCGATGCACATGAAGCCGGCTTTGGCGAAGCGGCGCACGGTGTCGCGCAATTGCTCGTCGACACCCCAGATCGCCATGACGAGGACAATGCCCGGCGTGTTGGCGCGCACCGCTTTCGGAAACGCGGCGTACGCGTTGACGACGCCGTCGGGCCGCCGCAATTGTGGGCGATCGACCGTGATCGCCGGATCATTCTCTGGCACGATCGGCGGATGCGGCGCACCGAACCCGCTTTGCGCCGCCCCATGAGCTGTGACCGACGCCGTCGCTGCCGCACCGGCCGCCAGTCCGGCGAATTCACGGCGGTTCATCATCGTACGGTGAGCATTCGGACCCAGGTCGGCGCCTTCCTGATCAAAAAAATGAGGCCGGGACGAAATCCCCTACGGAGCGATGACCTTGATCGGTTTTTTGCTAGCGCTTGCCGTCGCGATTGTCGCGACGCTCCTGGGACGCGTTGCGCCGATTGTGGGTGCGCCGGTTTTTGCCATTGTGATCGGGGCGATCATTGCAACCGTGCGCATGCCTGGCCCGGCTTTGCGTCCGGGCATCACGTTTGCAAGCAAACAATTGTTGCAATGGTCGATCGTGTTGCTCGGCACGCACCTAAGCCTGAGCGAAATCGTGCAAGGCGGCACGCAATCGCTGCCCGTCATGCTCGGCACGCTCGTCATCGTGCTCGCGCTCGCGTACGTCGTCGGTCGTGCGCTCGGGCTCGATCGGGACATTCGGCGTCTGATCGGCATCGGCACCGCGATCTGCGGCGGTTCAGCGATCGCTGCGGTTGCGAGCGTCATTGAAGCCGATCAAGCCGACATCGCCTATGCGCTCGGCGTCGTCTTTCTATTCAATGTGGTCGCGGTGGTGATCTTTCCCGCCATCGGGCATGTAATGCAGCTCTCGCAACACGCATTCGGCTTGTGGGCGGGCACAGCGATCAACGACACGTCGTCGGTCGTCGCGGCGGCGTTTGCGTACGGCCGTGACGCGGGCAACGACGCGGTAATCGTCAAGCTCACCCGCACGACGCTGATCATTCCGATCGTGTTGTACTACGGCTGGCGCAGAATTGAACACGCTCGGGGCAATCCCGAACCAATCGACTGGCGCGCGATCATCCCGTGGTTCATCGTATGGTTTCTGGTCGCGGCCGCGCTCAATTCGTTCGGGCTGATTCCCGCGGTCGCGCAAGGCCCGCTGCAAGAGCTCGCGCTGTTCTCGATCACCGTCGCGCTGGCCGGGGTCGGGCGCGGCACGGACATTCAGAGGATCCGGGCCGCCGGTGTTCGGCCGCTGGTGCTCGGCGCGATTCTGTGGGCGGCGATCGCGGTCTCGAGCCTGGCCATCGGACGGCTCGCCCACCTGGGGTAAGGCGGGAGGCGGCCCTGGTCGTATCCCGCTGTTCGAGGGTGGGGTTAAAATGGCGGGGAAGCTAGATTTCCCCTTATTAGGATGGAGCAGTAACAACGTGGCCGATCCGGTAGTCAAGGTAACCCTCCCCGAAATGGGGGAGTCGGTCACCGAAGGCTCCATCGTCGAATGGCGCAAGCGCGTCGGTGATGCAGTAAGCGAAGGCGATACGCTCGTCGACGTGACCACCGACAAAGTTGACGTCGAAGTTCCGGCGACGGCCGCGGGCGTGATCACGCAACTCTTCGGCAAAGAGGGTGACACGGTCGCCGTCGGAGCGACGCTGGCGGAGATCGACACGTCGCAAAACGGCGCGGTTGCCAACAGCGCTCCAGCCGCCGCAACACCACCGAAGACCAACGGCAAGACTGTTGCTGCGGCGGCACCTGCGGCGCCCGCACCCAAGGGCGAACCAAGAATCGTTGCGGTGACGCTGCCCGAAATGGGCGAGTCGGTCACCGAAGGTTCGATCGTTGAATTTCGC
>PMUE01000384.1 GCA_003167055.1 Vulcanimicrobiota bacterium
GCCGGCGCGAGCGCCGGGGCACGATGAACCGCCGCCAGCAGTATCACCGAGATCGCGACCACCCCTCCGCCGATCGTTACCACGACGCGCTCGTCGCTGCGATCCGCTGGGCGGGCGGCGACGATCGCGCCCAAGGCTCCCACGACCGTGAAGAGCAGCACGCATAGCCCGGTCGTCCGCGTCGCGTCGGCGGCAACCGACGCCACGAAGAAATACAGATACCCCAGCACCGTGTAAAAGCCGAGATAGACCAAAGCTCGCGAGACGAACAGATCGATCAGGGTGCGCGTGGGCGCAAACGGCGCGACCGGCGGGAGGGGTCGCAGCGGCACGCGCCGCAGGTGGGTGAGCGTGACGGCCGCTGACGCGAGCAAACCGGCTGCAAGCGCCGCTCCAAGTGCACGCGCGTTGCCCAGCACACTCGCCAACACCGCGCCACACGCGTTGCCCGCACTTCCGAGCCCGGCAAGCCACGCTGAAGCGAGGCCGTAGCGCGCGCTCGGCATCGTGTCCGGGATGATCGCTTGATACGGACCGATGACGAGATTGAGCGATAGTTGCAGCGCAACGAACGACCACAGCAACGCATGCACGCTGCCGCTTGCATAAAAGACGACGACCGAGACAGCGCCGAGCAGCGCGCCCGCTGCGTAAAATGTACCGCGACCGCGGCCGCGTCGCCGAAGCATATCGGAGAGTGGACCGACGACGAGTTGGGTCATCGCCGCCGCGAACGCCCCGCTCGCGGAAATGACACCAAATGTTGCGAGCGACGCATCGCCGGCGAGTTGCACGCATCGCGCCTGCAATGAGATGCCGAGCACGGCGCCCCAAATCAATTGCACGCCAAACCACAGCGCGGTTACGCGCGGCGGCGAAACTTGGCTAGACGTGCTCGAGCGCATACGCGTAGTCGGTCGCGGTGTCGGCATCAAACGCCAGCTCCGGCGGCGCGTCGCGCACGGCTGCTACCGGTAACTCGAGCACGCGCCGCGCGCGTTCTTCGAGCGCGTTGACCGAAGCGCGTCCAAGGAGAAATCGCAGCAGCACGAGTGGGCCGGCAATCGTCGCCATCTTCCACGGCGCTTTGCGCGCCTCGAACATCGTGGTGGCCAGCGTGCGCACGCGTTCGCGTGAGCCGGCGGGAAGGTAAAAGACGCCGGCGTTGACGACGCGCTCGCCGGCCAGCGTGATCCCGAACGGCGGTGCGCCGGGAAATCGCCGAACGAATGCCGCGTGGCCGCACAGCGGCATCGACAGCGTTGCGGGTTCGATCCGGTCGAGAAACCAGCGCAGCGATGGCGCATCGATGTACGGCATGTCGCAGGTGAGGTAGAGCAACGCATCATCGTCGGCCCACGCGTCGAGTGCACCGAGCACGTTCGCCGTGCCGGAACCGCCGTCGGGCACCATCTTTACCGGTGCAGCCGGCGCACACGCCTCGGCCACTGCGCTGTTGCCGACGACGGCGATACGGTCGACATCGCAGGCTCGCAGTGCGTCGATCGTACGCGCAATCATCGTGCTGCCGCGCACTGGCGCTAACGCCTTGAGCGTCGTCCCGGCACGCGCCGCATATTCGCCATCGATCGGACCGCCGGCCGTAATCACCGCGTACATTGAAAAAGGCCTGACATTGTCAGGCCCTTTTTCATTTCTTGGTAGCGGCCTTCTTCTTGCCCGCGACCGTGCGTTTGGGACCCTTGCGCGTGCGCGCATTCGTCTTGGTCCGCTGTCCGCGAACCGGCAAACCGCGACGGTGACGCAGCCCACGATAGCAGCCGATGTCCATCAGGCGTTTTATATTGCCCTGGACTTCACGGCGCAGGTCGCCTTCGACACGAATTTGCAATGTGTCGATCGCGTCGCGCAGCTTCTTCTCGTCGTCCTCGGTGAGGTCTTTGGCGCGCGTGTCGGGATTGATCCCCGTAAGGGCGAGCATCTTCGCGGCGTTGGCCGGGCCAACACCGTAGATGTACTGCAGCGCAATCTCAATGCGCTTTTCGCGCGGAAGATCGATACCAGCTAGACGAGCCATCTAATACTTTCCTCTTTAACCCTGCACTTGCTTGTGCTTGGGATTGACGGTGCAAATCACGCGCACTTTGCCTTCGCGCAGAATGATCTTACACTTCTCACAAATTTTCTTAACCGAGGGTCTGACTTTCATGTTCCTATACCTTATTTATATCTGTACGTGATTCTGCCGTGCGTTAGATCGTACGGCGAGAGCTCCACGAGTACGCGGTCGCCGGGTAGAATGCGGATGAAGTTCATCCGGATTTTTCCCGACACGTGTGCTAACACACGATGTCCGTTGGCGAGTTCCACCCGGAACATCGCATTCGGCAAGGGCTCGACGATCGTGCCTTCGACCTCGATCGCCTCTTCTTTGGGGATCGCGGTCTTGGCCGCTTTGTCGGAGTTCCGCTTCGCCCGAGCCGGACGACCACCACGACGCCGAGCCATTAGCCAGCCCGTATCCTTTCCGATTCCGGAACGTACTTCGCCGCGTCGGGGTGCTCCCCAAAGCTGCGAAGCGTAAGGATCTTCGGACCGTCCTCGGTCACGGCGATCGTATGCTCGAAGTGCGCTGCGAGTTTACCATCTGCCGTGACGACTGTCCAGCCGTCCTTGAGGATCTCGACCTTGCGGTCGCCCAGGGTAATCATCGGCTCGATGGCCAGCA
>PMUE01000288.1 GCA_003167055.1 Vulcanimicrobiota bacterium
TGCGCATTCTCACGAACATTCCCGGGTTCCGTCGCATACCGGCGTACCTGGTGGGCATCGGCTTTCGCCCCGAGCATGCGTCTAAACAGGTACGAGGCTCTTGAAGTAGTCGTAGGTCTCGCGCATGCCGACGCGGATCGTGGTCTGCGCTTTCCAGCCGAGATCTTTCTTGGCGAGTGACGCATCAAACTGCGCATCGCGTGCGTCGCCCGGGCGCTTGGGTCCATGCGTGATCGGCGCTTCGAATCCGCTGATCTCAACCAGCGAATGGTAGATGTCGTTCACGCTGGTTCGCGTATTCGTGCCGATTGCATAGCAGCCACCGGATCCCTTATCGAGCGATAGGACATTGAGCTGCGCGATGTCTTTGACATAGATGTAGTCCCGCGTCTGGTCGCCGTCCCAATCGATGCGCACGCCTTCGCGCTTGAGGAATTTCCCGATGAAGATCGCGATGACGCCGGCTTCACCGTTGGGATCTTGGCGCGGGCCGTAGACGTTGCCATAGCGCAGCGCGGTGAAATCGAGACCCCGCTCGTTCTTGTAGAAGCGCAGGTAGTGCTCGGTGACCATCTTGGTAATGCCGTAGGGCGACTCGGGCCGCTGTGGCGTCGACTCACTCATCGGAAGGCGGTCGGGCGTACCATAGGTGGCGCCGCTCGAAGCGAAGATCACCTTCTTGACGCCGGTCTTTACGCTAGCATCGAGCACATTGAGCATGCCCATTACGTTGACGTCGGCATCAAGTTTTGGATCGCGCGACGAGATCGCAACGGAATGTTGCGCGGCGTGATGACTCACGATCTCGGGCTTGAATTCCTGAAAGATCCGCATCACGCCCTGATCGCGAATATCCATGTGCACGAAATTGGCGCGTTCCGGCACGTTCACACGCCGGCCGCCGCCATGTTCCCATAGCGAATCGAGCACCAGCACGTCGTGCCCGGCACTCAGATACGCATCGACGATGTGGGATCCGATGAAACCGGCCCCGCCGGTTACGATGATACGCACGGCTACATTCCTTAACGACTTGTCATGGCCGCGCACCGACGCAGAGGCCGCGGATGATCCTAGGCTACACCTCGGCTCGCCTGTTTCGCGTAGCTGCGCTATGCGCCCTCGTCAGCGCGGCGCTCCTGTGCTCGTGGTGGCGCGAACATACCGTCGCGCCGGTGCTCGAGACACGCACGATGCGCTGGTCCGGCACGATGCTCGACGCTCGCGGCGACAACGCCGGGCTTACGACCTATACGTTCGCCCTCGACGGCGGCCCGCAGGCGCTGCTCTCGCTGCACCAGCGGCTTGCCGCCGGGACGCGCGCGATTGTGCGCGGACGACTCGAGCCGCTCGACGACGTACGCAACCCTGGCGAGATAAGCGAGCGCGCGATTGAAAGCGAGCGCGGTATTCGCGCACGTATTGAGAACGCAACGCTGATCGCTGCGCGCGGCGAGGACAATTCATGGCGCGCGGAGCTTGCACGCATCCGCGAAGTCGCGCACGCGGCGCTGCGTCTATACCTTGCTGAACCCGCCGCGTCAATCGTCGCCGGCGAACTGTGGGGCGAGCGCGGCGCGCTGCCGCCGGATTTACGTGCGGAATTTCAAGAGACGGGCACGGTGCACGTGCTCGTCACCGCCGGACTGCACGTCGGGCTCATTGCGCTGGTTGTCGCGTGGTGCGCGGCGCAACTTCGCGCGCCGCGCGGCCTCGCGTGTTGCGCCGGTATCGTCGCGGTGTGGGCATTTGCCGTGTTCAGCGGGCTCGAATTGCCGGCGCTGCGCGCGGCGACCATGGCAACCTGCGCGCTCACCGCGCGCGCCTGCGGGCGGGCGGCATTTTCATGGAACACGCTCATCGTCGCGGCAGCGGTCGTGGTTGCGGTGATTCCGGGCAGCGTCACCGCGCCGTCGTTCTGGCTTTCGTTTTGTTGTGTCGGGGCGATCTTCGCCACCGGTGGCGCAATCGACGACGCGCTTACCGGGCACGCCTGGATCCCTCACCGCGTACGCGAGGCGCTGCTGCTCACGATCGCGACCCAACTTGGGACCTGGCCGGTCACCGCGGCGATGTTTTTGCAGTGGTCGAGCTACGCGCTGCCCGCAAATCTAGCGATCGTGCCGTGCGTGCCGCTCACGATGTTGCTGGGCGCGGCGCAACTCGCGCTGACGTGGTGCGCGCCGCTCGCACACGCTTGCGCCAACCTCAATAGCTGGATCCTCGCCTGGTCGATCGGTGTGGTGCGAACGCTTGGAACGTTGCCCGGCGCGACGCTGGTGATGACGCCCGCGCCGTTGTGGTGCATCGCACTGTACGAAGCGATGCTGCTCGCCTGCATGACGATCGTGCGCCGAGGCGGCGCGACCTTTGCTGCCACGCTTGTCATCGCAGCGACGTCGCTCGTGCTTGCGCCGCCGCATTTCTCGGCGCCGCAGTTACGCATTACCGTCCTCGACGTGGGTCAAGCTGATGCAATCGTGATCGAAACGCCGGCGCACCATGCGATGCTCGTCGACGCCGGCGGCCGTCTCGAACGCGGCCCGCAAGGCGACGACTCGGTCGCGGAGCGCGTCGGCGAGCGCATCGTGGTGCCGTTTCTCATTCGCGAAGGCGTCCATCACCTTGATGCGGTGATCCTGTCGCATCCACACGGCGATCACGCGGGTGGATGTTCGCCGGTCTTACGCAAACTACGCGTCGACGAAATTGCCGATAGTGGGCAAACGTACGGCGGCCACGCGTATCACGATTGCATCGATACTGCACACGCTGATCACGTGCCCATCGTCTATCCGCGTGCCGGCGTGGTGTGGCAGACGAACGACGGAGTGACGCTGACGTTCATCGGACCGTCGCTCCCATTCATCGGCGGACGCAACGCGATCAACGATAACTCGATCGCCTTCATCCTGTCGTACAAACAGTTCCGGATGCTCTTCACCGGCGATGCCGGAAGCGCGGCTGAGCGGCACTTCTTAGCTGAAGGCATCGATTTGCACGCTGATGTTCTAAAGGTCGGCCACCATGGGTCAGCCTATGGATCGACGCCCGAATTCATCGCCGCCGTGGATCCGCGCTACGCGATCATCTCCGTCGGTCGCCGCAACATGTTCGGCCACCCGGCACCGTCGACAATTGATACGTTGCAGCGCTTCGGCGCGACCACTTATCGTACTGATGAGAATGGCGCTATCACGATTACGACCGATGGAGCGGAGCTCGCACTCGGCCCGATGCAGCTATAATACGTGGATTTCACCATATCGGCGCCGACGCGCACACGATAGCATCGAGGCGGAGGTCCCTGAAGTGATATCTAGCGTGAGTAGCGACATTGTCAAGGCGTTTACCGACGCCTTCACGACCGACGACGTCGACAATTTTTATAAGCTAATCGATCCGGACGCCGAGTGGGTCATTATGGCCACTGGTGAGACGTTCCGCGGCCTTGAAGAAATCAGGCAACTGGCGACGCGCTCCGTCGCCGCGCGAGACCACACCGATGGTCTTGGCATCAAACCGTTCAACGTTTTCACCAACGCTGAGCGAACGAGGCTTTGTTGGGAGTACGTGCATACCGCCCTGGTCACCGATAAGTGGCCGTCATCAACCCATAAGCCGGCGCCGGGCACAAAGATCGACCGGCCCATCCTTCTCAGCTGCGAGATCCGCGACGACAGGATCACCAAGGTGAGAGAGTACTTCGATATGTGGTCTATCGTCGATCCCGGCGTGCCGCATCATCTCTATTCCTAGTCATGCTTCACGAGTGGAACAACCTTTTTAGTATGACCGGGGCAGCCGGCGCGCAGCTTATCGGACTGCTATTCGTCGTAGTCACGCTAGGTGGCACCGGCTTGTCGGCGTCGCAGTCGGTGGACGGGATTCGGGCCTTCCTAACACCTACGCTCGTTAATTTTGGTGGCGTGCTGTTCCAAGCCGTAGCGGTGCTGGCACTATGGCCATCCGATCGGGCAACCGGTCTTATTCTTGTCGTTGGTGGACTGGCGGGCCTGGCCTACAGAATTTATGGAATCCGCTTGGAGCGTAAACTCGATTTCGTTACGCTGCATGGACTTGATTGGATTCCATACGATGCCGTTCCGATTCTCGCGAACGTGAGTCTGATCGTCGGTGGCGCCGGATTGATTACCGAAAAGTCGTTCGCTCCCTATGCCATCGCGAGCGTGAGCGCGCTCTTGTTAATCGCTGGGATCTACGGCGCTTGGGACTTTACGCTGTGGATCATCAAGAACCGGGACAAGACGCCAAACACGACTCCACTTGAGGATGATTGAAATGACGACGACTCCTATCTCCGCTTTTCCGGTTTTTCACGTCCTGTTCGAGTCCGGTAGGACCAATGATTTCGAGGCCATGGCCGATACAATAGCCGACGACTGCGAATGGGTGATGATGCCAAACATGCAGAGCTTCAAAGGCAAGACCGCATGCGTTGAGCTTTGCACGAAAGGCAAACTCGCATCCGACAAAACGCCGGAGATCCTCTACGACGTTGCCACGCCGGAGTGGGGTGTTTTTGAGTACATGAATCGTGGGACCATCACGAAGGACCTGAGCGGCCTAGGCGCCATCGACGACGATTTTAAGCTTGCCGCGGATCCTACGACGCTGATCGGACGGGAGTACTCCGTTGCAGTCTGCTTCATCTATCGAATCAATCCCAACGGAAAGATTTATATGGTCCATGAGTATCTTGATATGGCGGGGTTGATGAAGCAGCTCAAATGACGGCCGAAGAAACCGTAACCGCCTATTGGCGCGCCTGGACTGAGCACAACCGCGACCTTCTGCTCCGACTGCTTGCGCCTGACTTTGTCTCTCGAAGTTCCCTTAGTAACGGCCGCCCTGCCGGCAAAGACTTGATTGCGAAGGGGTTCCACATGTTTGATAGAGCCCTTCCAAATCTTCGCGAAGAGGTCGTCAGCATGGTGTCTGAAGGCGATCGCGTAGCGTGTGAAGTCGTAGAGACCGCGACTTTTACGGGTCCGATGGAGCTTTCCACGGGAGCGATTGCGCCCACGAATCGATCGTATACGTTACCAGTCGCTTCGTTTTTCCGAATTAACGCGGACGGATTGATAGCGGAGCAACGGACGTATTGGGACACAGCCAGGTGGGCGGAGCAGGTTGGAATAGACCCGGCGTTGTTTGCGCCGCACGATCTTTAACAAGCCGCTCATCGTGATGGTTGGCGGCGAGGATTCAACGCTCGAAGAACTCTATTTCATGCCGCGATCAAAGCACGAACATCAGCTCTCCAGGATGACCTTGAGCGCGCCGGTGGTTGCCGCTTGTGCGAACGTGTCGTACGCGGCGATGATGTCAGAAAGTTTGAAGTGGTGCGTAATAAGTTTGTTGGGGTCGAGCTTCTTTGCGCGCATCATCTTCAGAAGCGTTGGCGTGCTGACGGTGTCCACCAACCGCGTGGTAATGCCGATGTTGCGATCCCACAGTTGCTCGAGGTGGAGCGTCACGGGTTTTCCGTGCACGCCGACGTTCGCGATGTGGCCGCCCGGCGCCACGATCTGTTCGCACAGTTCGAAGGTTGCCGGAACGCCGACGGCTTCAATCGCCGTGTCGACTCCGCGCTTGCCGGTCAGCGCCAGGACGGATTCAATCGCCTTTCCGTCCGTGCTGTTAACCGCCTTGGTCGCGCCGAAGCGTAGGGCGATGTCGAGCCGCTTTTGGTCGAGGTCGATCATGATGATCTCGGCGGGTGAGTAGAACTGCGCGGTCAGCAGTGCTGCAAGCCCGATCGGTCCAGATCCCACGATGGCTACCGTGCTTCCCGGCATGATATGCCCGTTGAGGACGCCACATTCGTACCCAGTCGGTAGAATATCGCTGAACATAACCAGCGGTTCTTCGTCTTCGCCGGCAAGAATCGGATACAGGCTCGTGTCCGCGTGAGGGATGCGCACGAAGTCCGCCTGCGTACCATCGATCGAGTTACCCAAGATCCAGCCGCCGTCGGTGCAGTGTGAGAACATGAGCTTGCGGCAATACTCGCAGGCACCGCACGACGTGACGCACGAGATGAGCACGCGGTCGCCTTTCTTGAAGGCGCGCATCGCGGAACCGGCTTCGTCGACAATGCCGACCCCTTCGTGCCCGAGAATTCGTCCGGGCGCGGCCGTCGGCACGTCACCCTTGAGGATGTGCAGGTCGGTCCCGCAGATCGTGGTTTTGACGATCCGCACGATTGCGTCCGTTGGAGTGCTGATGCCCGGTTTCGGTTTGTTTTGGAAGGCCTTTTTCCCGTCTCCCAAATACACGAGCGCCTTCATCGTCGTTGCTCCGCCCTTCGGCGGAGCAATGGGCGCTAGCGTGGGCGCGGTCATGACGGCGCTTCGAACTTGCCGAAGCGAACAAGTTTCTTGTTGACGAACTCTTGGATGCCCATATTGCCAAGCTCGCGACCGTAACCGGAGTCCTTGATGCCGCCGAACGGAAGCTCGGCATCCGACCAGGAGATGTTGTTGACGAACATCATGCCGGTCTCGACGCGGCTTGCGACGCGCTGCCCGCGGGCTTCGTCTTTGGTGAAGACGGAGCCACCCAATCCGAAATCGGAGTCGTTAGCAAGGGCGATTGCCGCGTCTTCATCCTTCACGCGGAAGAACAGCGCGACGGGGCCAAAAAACTCTTCCCGGAAAGCCGGGTTCTCGGGCTTGATGTCCGTCAGGATCGTGGGCTCCATGAATGAACCAGCGCGCTCGATGCGCTTTCCACCGAGTGAGACTTTCGCGCCGTGCGCGACTGCCGCTTCGACCTGCTTGACAAGGTGTAAGAGCGCCGCTTCGCTCGAGAGAGGCCCCAGTGTCGTTTTTTCCTCCATCGGATCGCCGGGCTTCAAAGCGGCAAGACCGGCTTTGAACTGCTCGAGGAACTTGTCGGCGACTTGTTCGACGACGATGAAGCGCTTCGCTGCGCAACACGTTTGGCCGGCGTTGTACATTCTGCCCCAGACCGCCCATTTAATTGTCAGGTCGAGATCCGCATCGTCGAGGACGATGAACGCATCGCTTCCACCGAGTTCCATTGAGGAAGGTTTGACATTTGCGCCGGCCTGGGCCGCAATGCTTTTGCCTGCAGCAACGCTGCCGGTCAATGCGACGCCCTTGATGCGTGGATCGTTAACGATCCGGTCCGACTGCGCGTGCGTCACCAGAAGATTGGTATAGAGACCGGCCGGAGCGCCTGCCTCGGTCAACAGTTTCTCGAAGGCGATCGCGCACTGCGGGACGATACCGGCGTGCTTTACCACGATGACGTTGCCTGCCATGAGATGCGGGCCAGCCACGCGTGCGAGCTGGTAATACGGAAAGTTCCATGGCTCAACGCAGAAAATCACGCCCATCGGGCTGCTTTCCATGTGGGCCGTGCCAGTTGTGGGATTGAGCGCGACGGGAGCGAGAAACCGCTCAGCGTTCTTGGCGTAGTAGGCGAGAATATCGGCGCTAAATTGCACTTCGCCCCGTGCTTCGCCGATGCGCTTGCCCATCTCGAGCGTCGCTAGGCGCGCAAAGTCGTCAAACTTGTTGTGCAGGATCGCCGACGCTTTGACAATGATGGCCGCACGCTCGGCGTACGTTTTGTGCCGCCACGTACCAAAGCAGGACTGAGCGGCCGCTAGCTTTTTCTCCAGTTGCTCGTCAGTAATCCCAACGAACGTCTTTAAAGTTTTTCCATCGAAGGGATTGACGCTTTCGTATTCCATTGCGGGCATTGCGTGCTGCAGGGCCATGGTGTATCGCCTTTTCTAACGTGCCGTCGAATGTGACAGCGCACTCAACGTAACACCAGCGCTAGCAAAGCGGTGTAATTAAAGTCGGGATTTCTTTTTTGGTTGTAAGGCCGTCACAATGGGTACAAGGATTGTGCACGTGTGTCGAGCCACCGTGAGGTTTTCTTGGGCAGCCATCACGCGCACAACCAAGCGCGCGTGGTCGTACAGAACGGTAACACGTATGACGTTTTGCTCTATTGGGGCATGATCGATGCCCGCATAGCGACGCCGTACACGCCGCCGCTCTCATTGAGATAGGCACCGAGATAGGCATACGGATGAATATTGGTCGGCACGCTGAGGCGATTGTAAACGTCCTTGAAATTACCCGTACGGCAGTCACCATTCTTCACTTCGGCGCGGACTTTCAGCTCCGGTCCCAGTTCCGGCGTGTTGTAGGTGATCGAACCCTTCCACACGTCAAATGGCTTCATGCACATCTCGCGTTCGAGCCTCCATCCGTGTATCGCATAGGCATACCAGACGGTAACCCACGCGTAGCGATTCGTATGGTTCGCGATCGTGAGGGGGTAGTTTGTCGCATAGGCAGGCGCAAACGTCAGGGCAAATGCCACAATAAGCGTGGCAACAAAAATTCGCACAGCTTTACCTCCGTACGAGCATCCTAGCACGGCGATGCCTCAAAACGGTCTCTTCAGGATGAAATCGACTAGCGTTGGTTCAGTCGCAGGGCGCGAACAAATCGCTCGATTTCGTCGCCGACCGCGGGCGAGATATCGACGAACA
>PMUE01000225.1 GCA_003167055.1 Vulcanimicrobiota bacterium
GACCGCCGGCGCAAAGGGGTTGTTGGGCGTGCTCGGACGCGCGCTTTCGGGCGGCGGACTCTTCATGACCGAGTACAGCACGACGGCCGGGAACGGCTTGATCGCGTTCGCGGCCAAGGTTCCCGGTGAAATCATGCAAGTCGACGTGTCGCCCGGGCACGAGTATCTGATTCACCGGCATGGCTTTTTATGCGCGACCGAAGGCGTGCAACTCACGGTGGGCTTTCAGCAGTCGCTGGGCGCCGGGATCTTCGGCGGCAACGGTTTTGTGTTACAAAAGCTCGCCGGGACCGCGACGGCTTGGGTGGAACTCGGCGGCGAGATCGTCACCTACGATCTGCAACCCAACGAAACGATTCAAGTCCATCCCGGGCACATCGGCATGTTCGAATCGACCGTGAACTTCGAGATCACCTTCATGAAGGGCGTCGTCAATGCGATCTTCGGCGGCGACGGACTCTTCATCGCGCGCCTCACCGGCCCCGGCAAGGTCTGGCTACAAACGCTCACGATGCCCAATCTCGCGCACGCACTGATGCCGTATCTCGGCAAAGAAGCTGCAGCACCCGCGCAGGCTGCCGTCGGCGGGGGTATCGCCGGCGGCATTGCGGGCTCGCTCCTCAAGGGTATGTTTGACGGCAGCTAATTGCGGCAGCTCGTTACTGTTCGCAGAAGAGCATGCCGTTGCGGTTACCAACTTGTCGCGACGGACAGGTGCGCATGTCGATTGAGCTCGAGCGATAACCGCTGCCGGTGCTGCACTCCGCGCTAAACACCGAACCGTTCATCGCAGCGTTGTCGCAACTGGCCGTCCAGCTCCCACGCGGAAGATGGTGCCAGCGACCGTAGCCCGGATCGGAACCGTAGCTGCCGGCACTCTCGCAGAACAACTGGCCGTTGTTATTGCCGAATTGACCGCCGGGACACGAACTCAAACTGATCGACGAATACGTCCATGAACCGCTGGTCGTTTGACAGGCGGCGCTGAACTGGTTGCCGTTAACGTGAGCGTGACGACAGCTGGCCTGCCAACTGCCGCCAGGCCAATTTGGATACGACTGCGCTTGGGCAGGTTTCGAGAAACCGGAGAGTGCGAGCACTGCAGCGGTGATAATGGTTAGCGCGTTGCGCATGCGAGAACTCCTCTAAGCAGCGGATTTCTTGCGGCGCGTCGTCGTCGGCTTCTTTTCCGGTTTGTCGTTGGAGGCTGCATGGCCGTTGCTGCCGGCGCGCCGCTTCTTGCTTTCCTCGAGCGACTGTGCCAGCACGTCCATGAGATTGACCACCTTCGAACGTGGCGCCGCGGCCTTCTTGGCCTTGGGAAGTTCTTTCCCCTGAGCGCGCGCTTCAATCATCGCCATCAGCTCGTCGTGGTACTTGTTCTTGAACTTCTCCGGCTCGAATGATTGAACGCTCATGGTATCGATGAGCATGCGAGCCATCTTCATCTCAGCCTCGGGAAGTTTCTCTTTGCCCGGAAGCTCCAGCGTCGATTCTTCGACGATTTCCTCGGCCCAATGCATCAGCTCGAGCACCAACGCCTCGCCGATCGGTTTGACCGCCGCGATGTATTCCTTGGTGCGAATCACGACGCGCGCGATCGCGACCTTGTTCGATTCGGTGAGTGCTTCGCGCAGCAACGCGTAGGCGTGTTTGCCTTGTTTGCTCGGCTCGAGGTAGTACGGCTTGTCGAAAAACATGGGGTTAATCGTATCGAGATCAACGAATTCGAGAATATCGACCGATTGTGTCGCTTCCGGATTCACTTTCTTGAAATCTTCGTCGGTCAGGATGACGTACTGGCCCTTTTCGTACTCGTAACCTTTGACGATCTCGTCCCAAGGAACGGGCTTTCCGTCGACCGAGCAAATCCGCTCGTACTTGATGCGACCCTCGTCCTTGGCATGCAGCATGTTGAACGAGAGTTCGTCGGTGCGAACGGCTGTGAAGAGCTTCACCGGGATCGTGACCAGCCCGAAGTTGATTGCGCCGGACCAAATTGCGTGAGCCATAGCCGAACTAGTGTACCCGAGATGCACAAGTGCCGTACATTCCCCACAAGATATAGTGGTTCGCGGGCGGCGGGCGGCACTATCTGTCTAGGCCCACGCTTTCTGTGCCTTGGCAATGGCCGGTTCCAATCGCTGCTTTTTCCACGCCTTGCCGGCCCACAGGTCGCCGTCGCGCTCGAGCCGCTTTGGCGTCGTTTTGATATTGAAGGCCGCGAAGACGTCGGCCGGGACGCCCGCTCGCTTGCGGGCAAAGGCCTCGACCTCGTCCCACGCAAGCGGTGTCGAGACCGGTGCGCCGTCGCGTGCGCGCACCGAAAACGCACTGACGATCGTCTTCCCGCGGCCGACTTGCAAGAAATCGAAGTACACCGCGCTCTGATCGCGTTTGGCCAGCGATCGCTCGAGCGAGATGCGCGCGCCGTCCTCGTGCGCGAGGCGATGCGCGACGATCTCGGCAAACATCTTTGCCGCGTCGTAGGTGTAGCCCTCAGCCAGCGGCACGACGACGTGCAGCCCCATCCCGCCCGACGTCTTCACCAGCGTCGTCAAGCCGATTGAGGCGAGCAGATCGCGCACCTCGAGGGCAACCGATGCCAGCGTCTTGATCGTGCATCGCTCGCCCGGATCGAGATCGAAGAAGACGTAGTCCGGTTCCTCGATCGTCTCGACGCGCGAGGTCCACACGTGCAATACGATCGATGCGAGGTTGGCAACGAACGTCAGCGTGGCTTCGTCGTTGCACAGCATGTAGGTGGTCTTCGCGCGCGTGCCTTCGGGACTGCTCAGCGACGTGCGCGCAACCCAATCGGGCAAGCCTTTGGGCAGATGCTTTTCGAAAAACGATGGGCCGTTGATGCCGTCGGGATAGCGCTGCAACGTGAGCGGACAATCGCGTAAGTGCGGCAGCAGCCACGGCGCCACGCCACGATAGTAGGCGATCAAATCGCCTTTGGTGTAGCCGTCGCGCGGGAACAGCACTTTGTCGAGATTGGAAAGCGACAGCTCGCGTTTCCCCACCGTCACCGGCGTACGTGCGGTTGCCACTACTCGCGCACCACGTCTTTGGCTTTCTTATCGATGCGCAAGCCCAAAAAGGCGGGCTGGCGCAAGATGTTGTCGCGCGTCCACTCGGTGAAGCGCACCTCCGCGACTAGTTGCGGTTTCACGTAGTGGACCGGGGCGTTGGCGATCACCTTGTTGGCGAACGGTGAAGTTTCGCGCGCAAGCGGTTTGAGTTGCTTCATGATCTCGCCGATGCGCTTGACCGAAAAGCCGGTACCGACGTTGCCGACGAAACGCAGATCCTTTCCGTCGTAGACGCCGAGCAGTAGCGACCCGAATCCCTTGCGACTGCCGCGCGGATCGGTCCACCCGCCGATCACGAACTCTTGTTCCAACTGCGCTTTGATCTTGACCCAGTCGCGCGTTCGCCGTGCCTGATAGATCGACGTGCGCTTCTTGCCGATGATCCCTTCCAAGTGATTGCGCTTGGCCTGTGCAAAGAGCGCCTTGCCCTTCCCAATGACGTGCTTGGAATAGAGCACCAGATCGTCATCGGCAATCAGCCGCTCGAGCAGGGCTTTGCGTTCGTCGAGCGGGTTCTTGCGTTGATCGCGGCCATCGGCATACAGCACGTCGAACGCAGCGTAGGTCAGCGTGTGTCCCTGCTCGGCGTATTCTTGCAGCCGTTGAAAATCGGAACGGCCCTTCGAGTCGAGGCTCACGATCTCGCCGTCGACGATGATCGGCACGCTTTCGAACGCATCGGCTAAACCGGAGAGATCGGAAAATTGCTTGAGCAGGTCGAGCCCGTTACGCGATACCAGCGTCAGTTTGCCCTTCGCATCGACCGTACAGATCGCGCGATACCCATCCCACTTGATTTCGAAGAGCCAATCATCGCTGTCGAACGGCTGGTCGATCAGGGTCGCGAGCTCGACGCCGGTGATCTTCGGCAGTGGATCGGCCTTTGCCGATGCACGCGCACGCGTTCGCGCTGGCGGATCGACCGGACGCGACTGCCAGGTTTTGGGATTGCTTTCTTTTTTGATGTCCTCGATCGTCTTGCCGCTTTTGACCGACTCCGGATAATCGTCGATGTCGTAGTGCGTGGGATCGTCGCCGTCGTGATCTTTGATGAGCAGCCACGGATCACCGTGCTCGCCTTCCTTCGGCTTGATCTTCACCAGCGTGAACATGCCGTGCAGCTTCTTCCCGTGCAAGATGAACTTGATTTTGCCATTGGCGATTTCTTTGGCGGGATCGGTGCCTTCCGCGAGTTTGTACCAGCCCTCGTCCCATATGATCACTTCGCCTGCGCCGTACTGGCCGTTCGGAATGACGCCTTCGAAGGTGCGATAGGCCAGCGGATGGTCCTCGACGTGCATAGCGAGACGCCGCTCGCCAGGTACCATCGTTGGCCCCTTCGGCACCGCCCACGACGGCATCGCGCCGTCGGCTTCGAGCCGGAAATCATAGTGCAAACGCGTGGCTCGATGTTTTTGAATGACGAAGCGCAGCCGCTTGCCGCCGCGCTCGGGCTTGCCGCTCGGCTCGGGCGTTGCGGCGAAATCGCGCTTCTTGTTGTAGGTCTCAAGCGTTCGTGCCATCGGTATTACCGGCCATACCCAACGAGATGCGCGATCAACGCAATCGCGCATGCCGCGACCACGATCGCGGCGAGGCCGATTCCGGCCGCTCGACGGCGAATCATCGAACCCATGGGATGGGACATTGCCGGCGCAGTTGCATCGATTCTCCTTGCTCTTGCGGCAGCGGCGCGCAGCCGTTCTGCGGGTGGCTTCTACGACGCCGAGGTGTATGGGATGACGCCACGCTCTCATCGGCGCTATGCCCTGATCGCCTCGGTCTTCGCCATAGCATTTTTCGCCGTCGCCGGGTGGTGGCCTCGAAGCGGCGCAACGATCTGGTTGTTCGCGGCGTTCGTGCTGTTTGCAGTGTTTTACTTGACCTCGTACTTGCGCGGAGCCTACGAAAGTGATGACTGAATTTCATTTCTCGCCCCGGCCGAATCGCGCCGCCGAGATCGCCTGGCAGCCGTGGAGCGAGGATGCCTTTGCGCGCGCGGAGCGCGAAGACAAACCCATTCTGCTCTCGATCTCTGCGGTGTGGTGCCACTGGTGTCATGTGATGGACGAAACGAGCTATTCCGACGCAGGCGTCATCGACACCATCAATGCGCGATACGTGCCGGTACGGGTCGACAATGACGAGCGTCCCGATGTCAACGCGCGCTACAACATGGGCGGCTGGCCCACCACCGCGTTTCTGACGCCCGACGGCTCGCTGCTCACCGGCGCGACCTATCTCCCGCCGGACAATATGCAGCGCGCCCTTGACGAGGTCGCCGCTTTCTACGCCGAACGCAAAGACGATATCGCCGAGAAAACGCGTGAGATCCGCACCGCGCGTACGACCTACGACATCGCACCGCCGGAGACGCTGACGCCGACACTAGTCGACGCGTATGCTGCGTCGCTGTTGGCAGCATACGACGAAGAGTTCGGCGGGTTCAACGAAGCGCCGAAGTTTCCGCAACCCGAAGTGCACGAGTTCTTACTCGCCTATTGGCGTCTATCGGGCGATGTACGCTACTACGAAATCGTCGCGCATACGATGCGCGCGATGGCGCACGGTGGCATGTACGATGCGGTCGAGGGCGGCTTCTTCCGCTATTCGACGACGCGCGATTGGTCGATTCCGCACTACGAGAAGATGGCTGAGGATCACGCCGGGCTGCTGCGCGTGCTCGCGCAACTGCAGCTCTGGGCGCCGAGCGCGCTTGTCCACGGCGATCTCGAACGCACGATTGCCTACGTGCGTACGGTGCTGCGCGATGCGCAAACCGGATTCTTCGCCGGCAGCCAAGACGCCGACGAGCACTATTACACGCTGCCGCTCGACGAGCGCCAAAAGCTGGAAGCACCGTTTGTCGATCGGCGTTCGTACTCGAATTGGACCGCGGCGCTGGCCGGCGCATTCGCCTGGTGCGGCATCGCACTCGAGGATCGATCGCTGATCGACGACGCACTGCAGACGCTCGATACCCTACACGAGCGCGTGCGCGATCCAAGCGGGCTGCTCTATCACGTCGTCGCTCCAGGTGAGGGACCGCGCGTCACCGGATTGCTCGGCGATCAAGTCGCGTACCTTCGCGCGCTACTCGACGCCTACGAGATCAGCGGTGAAGCGCGCCTGCTGGAGCGCGCAAAGGCCCATGCCGGCGCAACGATCGCAGCCTTCGGCGCGGACGACGGCGGGTTTTACGACCGCGCGAATCGCGACACGCTCGGCCGGCTCGACGTTCCCGATCGTCCGATCACCGAAAACGGTTTGATGATCGAGAGCTTGCTGCGACTGAGCGTCCTACTGCACGAGCCGATCTATCGCGAGCGCGCGCAGAGCACGTTACTGCTCTATGTGAAAAGCTTCGCGCGCGCCATGTCGTTTTCGGCGGCCTATGTGCGTGGGCTGGCGCGCTATCTCGCGCCCGAGGTCAGCGTGCGCATCACCGGCGACCTCGCCGCGGGGGCGCCCCTGCGCCGGGCAGCCCGGCAGCTCCCCTCCCCCTTCGTGGCGGTCGAGAGCGACCCGGCCGGCGCCACCGCCGCCTATCTCTGCGAGGGCACCGCCTGCCGGCCGCTCGAGCTGAAACACTAAAGGCGCCGGCGCGTAGAGAGAGGTGGAGGAACACCGCCATGACGCCGTATGCCCAGATGTTGCTCGCCTACGTCCGCCCCGAAGCCCAGGGCGTGTACGCCTATGAGTATGAGCGCTATGCTAAGGACTCAGCTGTTGCGCTCGTGCTAACGATCTTTTTCGGAATCATCGGTGGTGAATCGTACTACATCGGTGACTGGAAGCGCGGCGTTTGGATGACGATCGCGATGTTTAGCGGCATCGGCATGTTCATCAGCGTCCCGCTCTGGATCGCGCGCTGCTTTACGATCCAAGGTGAGTGCGAGTCGTACAACGATTACGTCGCCTGGCTGATCGCCTGCCGGTACGTTTCTCAGACCAACGCCGTGCAGCCGCCGCAGCCCGCACCGCCATCGGGCAAACGCCCGGTGATCGGCGGCCTGCCGATGGTTACACGCGCATAGCGCGAGCGAAGCCGCGTCAGTTCGTTCGAACGAACGAATTCCAGAACCAGACGCCCCACAGTCCGACGGCACACGAATACAGGATGAGCGCTTTGCCCCACACGGCAAGGCGCTCTTTCGCTGCCAAGAACATCAGCGCGACTAAAAATGGCTCGAAGTCGAGCGCGTGCCGCATCCCAAACTGCGCAAACCCGTTGACGTAATACACAAAGTTCGGCGCTGCGCAGAGCACGGTGGCAACCCAGAGCGCGGCGACCCACCGCCACGGGCGGCGCGCAAAGAACGCCAGCACGAGTGCCGGCGAGGTCCAGGTGAGCGCTACGCCGCTGATCGTCGGCTGATACCACGGATAGGTCGCGAGGCGTTCCGGCGCTTGCACGAAAAACGACCACAGCTCGTACGGAAAATACTGCAAGCGAAACGGCGACCCGGTCGGCATGCCGGCTTGGTCTTGATGATACCACGTGGTGTAGCCGATATCGTACCAGGTGCCCCAGCGCGCGAGATTGTAGCCGATCCACACCAGCGCGATCGGCACCAGCGCCGCGGCAAACGATCGTACACGCTCGCGATCGCCAAGCAGATACGCGTACACCGGCACCGCGAGCACCAAATCAAAGCGCGAGAAGACTGCACAACCGGCCCACAGTGCGACAAGCCACGCGCGCTTCGCACCGGCAAGCTCGACCAGCGCGAGCATCGTAAAGCACACCGCGCTGACGTGCGCGATGAACCATACGTCGCCGAGCATCGCGCACCACAAGAGATCGGTCCCCGCCAGAAGGAACGCGCAGATCCACGCGATGCTGGTGCGGCGTACTCCAAAGCGCTCGCCAAGCTCCCACGCCGCGCCGATGGCAACGGCGGCAAGCACCAGCGCCAAGCCGGTTTGGTTCGTTCGCGCTCCGAAGAGCGCCACCAGCGGCACGAGCAGCAACGCCGGCAGCGGGCCTTCGATCACGAAATAATGGCCATTGTACGGCAACGCATCGATGAAGGCACCTGGCCAGTCGATCCACGTGTGACCCGCTAACAGCGCCTGCGCCAACAGCACGAAGTTGTTATATGGCGTTGAACGAAGTTGCGATACGAACGCCGTCACGACGAAGGCGACGAGGGCAGCAGCGTGCGCCGGCCGAATTCGTGCGGTCAAATGGTCGGGAGCGTCGCCTGCGGGAGCGGTTGAGGCGGCTGGAATGTTGAGGGTGGTAAACTCTGCGGGAAGCGATAATCGCTCCAGGTGATCCGCTCGCGTGCCGGTTTGCCGCCGACTTGCGCGGTGGCGGCGGCAACGACCGGCATCCAATACTTGCCGAAAGGCCCGAACTCAACCTCGCCGCTGCCTTCGACGCCCTCATTGCCGCTCAGAAAGTGGACGGCGCGCGGAAGGAAGTTCGAGCCGTCGATCGTCAATCGGTCGATTCGAGCACCGGGAGAATGATTTAACGGCGTCGCTTCGTAGACGTAGTCAAAATGCCGGCCGTCCTTTACGGTTCCGAGAAAGAGCAGCTCGTACGACTCGGTGCTCGGCGCAAAGCGAGCGATCGCATAACGATCCACATGCCGTGAGATGCGCACCACCTTGCGAAGCAACGTTATTCCATCCACTGAAAGAGTATCGTCGCGCACGTCGAGTCCGCTTCGATAAATTCGATGGTGTTGCTCGATGTTGCTCGGCCCGACCTGTGAGACGGTGTAGGAGAAGACGACGACTTTCGGGGCGGAGGCCGCAACGAGTGCCAAAGCGTATCGCTGCAAAACGTATTGCGAGTCGAGGAGATTTGCGCTCGCACCCACCGACCCCACCAGTGCAAGTATCGAAATCGCTCGCAAGCGGCTCACGTCAGCACGGCGTCGCGAATCGCTTGGAGGGCCGCCTCGGCACCGGCGCCGTCGCTTCCGCCGCCCTGCGCCAACGCCGCCTGACCGCCGCCTTTACCTGCGACCAGCGGAGCCGCCAGCTTCATCAGTTTGCCCGCGTGAATGCCGTCACCGATCAGATCTTCGCTCGCGCTGACCAAAAGGCTGACGCTGCCGTCATCGATACCAGCCAACGCCACGACGCCGCTGCGAAAGCGATTTCGGATCGCCGTGTTGAGATGGCGAAGGGCTTCGCCGTTGGCTTCATGGAGCACCGCGCCGACAAAGGCGCGATTCCCTTTTCGCTCGGCCTTTGCTACGTATACGTCGGCATCGGCTGCCGCAAATCGAGCGCGCAGCTGCCCAACTGCCGTCTGCATCTCTTTGAGGTCGCGGTGCATCCGCTCGAACCGCTCGAGCAACTCGTCGGGCGCTGCCGACATCGAAGCCGAAAGCGTGCCGATGAGGTCGCTCTGCTTGTCGACGTACTCCTCGGCAGCCGCCGAAACGCATGACTCGATCCGGCGAATGCCGCTGCCGATCGACGATTCCGACAAAATTACGAAAAGTCCCAGCTCGCCGGTTGAGTGCGAATGCGTACCGCCGCAGAATTCAATGGAAGGCCCCGCCTCAACGACGCGAATCATGTCGCCGTACTTTTCCCCGGCCATCCAAATTGCTCCGGTCTTTCTCGCTTCCTCGAGCGGAAGCACGCGTGTGACCAGATGCGCGTCGTCGCGGATCATCTCGTTGACGCGATGGGCGACGGCACGCCGTTGTTCGGTCGTCAGCGCGCCCTTCGGCCAGCGGAAGTCGAAGCGCATGCGGTCGATGCCCACCCAGGAACCGGCTTGGTTGACCTCGTCGCCGAGCACGTCTTTGAGCGCGCGCTGCAGCAAGTGCGCCGAGGTGTGATGCCGCCGGATCT
>PMUE01000335.1 GCA_003167055.1 Vulcanimicrobiota bacterium
TAGCGAAGCGTAGTCGAGGGACTGCCACTAGCCAAGGCACCACAGCGAAGCAGTGGCCGCCCCGTGAAAGTCTACTACGTTTACATCCTGCGCTGTTTCGACGGAACGTTTTATGTCGGAATGACAAACGACATCGAACGCCGAGTCAATGAGCACCACTATGGGATCGACCGCGACTGCTATACGTACGATCGCAGGCCGCTCCGCCTTGTTCACGTGTCAGAATTTAATTGGGTTGATCAAGCGATTGCCGCCGAGAAGAAAATCAAATCATGGTCGCATGGCAAGAAGCGCGCCTTCGTCGACGGCGACTGGGAAGCGATAAAGCGCTACAGTCGCGGCCGCGATCGCAAAAGATAATCGCGCCAGTCGCTCGACTACGTTCGCTGCGTTCACTACGCTCGGGATGACAAAATGGTCATAGCCCCGGGTCCGTGCGGGTGAGCTTCGCGATGAATATCGCGTGCCACGTAGCGCCGCCGTCGAGCGAATAGCCGATCTCGAAATGATGCGAGTTCGGCGTGATCTGCGACCATGCGTCGCGCATCAACACAGCCTTCCCGTCGAACGTATCGGGTCCGATCAACTCGCCGCGTCCGTTGCGGAAGCCGCCGATGTACGAGGTGTTGAACGCCCCGTCGCTGCTGTCGGCATACGTCTGGCTCCACTGATGCGACTGCGGGTTATAAAGGAAGAGCGTGAGCCCGGTGAACGCCGTCTTGCCGCTGCCCGCGCTGATCTCTTCTAAGTAGGCTTTGCCGTTCCAGATCTTTCGCCACGTCACCGTGCCGGTGAGATCGATCCACGACGACTGATGCAGCGAGCGGATATGCGTCGCCCACGTGCCGTAGCTGAAATCGAAATCGTGCGATGTGTCGGCGACGGAGTGCGCGCCTTCGGATGGTGCGACGGCGCTCGTGCGGGTCGCCTGGGCGATGAAATTCGGTTCCCACCTTGCGCCGCCGTCATCGGAAAAGGCTTGTTCGAAATGGTACGAATCGGCGGTGATCTTTGAGAAGACCCAACGCACCGTGATCGTGCGACCGTTGAAGACCTCGCGATCGTAGAACGTCCCCACGCCGCCGGAAAATGCGCCGAACATCGGCGCCCCGAGCATACCGGCGCTGCTGCTGGTGCCGTTGATCGCCCACTGGTGCGAGGCCGGGTTATACGTTCGCACGTGAAGCAATTCGATAGGCCTCGGTCCGTCAGTAACAATCTCCGACGTGCTCGCGCGACCGCCCCACACTTTGCGCACGGTATCCGTCCCGTCGTAGGTAACCCACTGCGTCGAATGCGTCAACGGATGCACCAAGCGCGCGATGTGTTCGTGCCACGATCCGAAGTTGAAGTCGAAGTCGTGCTGTCCGTCGCGCGCCTGCGCGAATCCGCGGAGCGGCGCGGCCGCGAGGCAAGCAACGAGCGTGCCGGCGATGAGGCGAGAGAGGGTGCGCATTGCGCGATGGTACCGAACGCGCGGGCGGACCGCAATCCGCACCCCGAGGTAACTATTCAGCCGAAGCGTGCGATATGGCCGCGACCAAACGCCTTGGCCGCGTCGATGAGCGGCAGGATCGTGTGCCCATACTCGGTGAGCGAATACATCACGCGTGCCGGCGCCGGACCGGTCTCTTCGCGCACGATGATATCGTCGGCGATGAGCTCGGCCAGTTGTTCGGTCAACACCTTGCGCGAAACGTCGGGTAGAAACTGCGCAATCCCCGCGAAGTGGTACGGACGCTCGGCGAGCGAGTAGATGATGATCATCTTCCACTTCCCACCGACAGCGGCAAGTGCCGCGGTCAGCGGGCAGTTACTAACCGGGTTGGCTCTGCGAACGGCAAACATTAGTGGTCGACGAACTTCGAGTCTTCGCTCAGTGTCGCATCGAGGCGCACGGCCTCGAGCGCGTACCTGCGCGTCTCGTGTCCGCCCGGCACCGCCACGCGCACCACGACCTCGTGCGGATGCACTTCTTTGACGGTCCCCTCTTCTGGGGTGCCGTTGATATAGACGTGATCTCCAGGTTTGAACATAGCAGTACTCTTCTTCGAAAATGTGTCACCCTGAGCCTGTCGAAGGGCGGCTCATGCACAACTTGCTTCTTGCCGTGCTGCTCGCCCAAGCGGCGCCGGGCATCCCCAGCCTCGATTATTTCCTCGGCACCTGGCAGTGCAACGGCACGTTCCCGTCGACCGGAAAAACAATTGCATCCACCATGCGCTTCGAACACGACCTCGGCGGCGCGGCAATCGTCAAACATCACGACGACGCTGCGCCCAACGTCTATCACGCCATCGAAGCGTGGAACTTTGAGGCGACGCCCGGGCTGTTCAACAACGCCGTGGCCGACAACTTTGGCGGCGTGCGCATCTTTTCGTCGGACGGCTGGCACGGCGACGTTTTGACGTGGAGTAGCGCTGCAGCGGTGAACCCCAGTCAGCAGTTCGTCTATACGCGATTGTCGCAAACATCGATGCGGGTTGACTGGCAAGTCTCGCGCGACGGCTCACACTATATCGTCGGCGACACGCTCACCTGTACGCGGAATAGCGCCCAATGATTGCAGCGGCAACGCCGGTCAGCATCGTCCAAGTCATCTCGCAAACGGTGCGTCCCTTGATGCAGCGGTACGATATTCCCGGCATGGCGGTCGGCGTTGTGATAGGCGAGCAGTCGTACATCGTCGATCGCGGCGTTCCCTCAAAGGCGACAAAGCAAACGGTCGACCCTGCGACGCTCTTCGAGATCGGTTCGGTCACCAAAACCTTCACCGCAACGCTCGCGTCGTACGCGCAGCTCACCGGCAAACTCTCGCTGTCCGATATGGTGAGTACCGATCTGCCCGTGCTGCGCGGCAGTGCATTCGATCGCGTGCGTCTGCTCAATCTCGGCACGCACACGGCCGGCGGTCTGCCCTTACAAGTTCCCGACAACGTCATCAGCGACGCGCAGCTCATCTCTTATCTCCAGCATTGGAAACCGTCGTATCCACCCGGCACGCATCGCGTGTACTCCAACGTGAGCATCGGGTTACTGGGGATGATCGTCGCTGCGCGCATGCACGAAGATTTCGCTACCGCAATGCAGCGCGCGCTCTTCACACCGCTGGGCTTGCGGCACACGTATATCAACGTTCCGGAAGCGGAGATGGGCAACTACGCGCAAGGCTACACGTCAAAGGATCTGCCGGTTCGGATGGCACCCGGTGAGCTCTGGGCGGAGGCCTACGGCATTCGCACGACCGCCGGCGATCTGCTGCAGTGGCTCAAAGACAATATGGCGATGGTTCCGCTCGACGCCACGTTGCAGCGCGCGCTGATCGATACGCACACCGGCTATTACGACGTCGAACCGATCACCCAAGACTTGATTTGGGAGCAGTATGCGTATCCCGTCTCGCTCGCGCGACTCGAAGACGGAAACTCCGCGCGGATCCTGTTTGACGCGAATCCGGCGATCGCGCTCAATCCTCCGCAACCACCGCACGACGCAGTGCTTCTGAATAAAACCGGCTCGACGAACGGCTTCTCAACCTACGTCGCGTTCATTCCGGCAAAGAAGATCGGCATCGTGCTCTTGGCCAACAAGAACTACCCGATCCCCGCACGGGTCGCCACCGCCTACGCGATCCTCAGCAAACTGCGATAGGTAGCGTCCGCTCGATCGCAGAACGGCCCAGCACTCGACCAACGTTATTCGACGGGGTGTTTACTCATGCGGAACTTACGCGTTGCTTTTGCGCTTCTTGTGCTCGCGGCCGGCGTGGCGTGCAGCGGGACGCAGACCGTCTACGTCGCTCCGTCGATGCAGCCGACGTCAACGCCGACCACAGCGGCAGGCTCGTCAACAGTTTCCTTTATTGTCGTCGTGCCGGCCCCGTCGTCCAATGCTCGGCATCGCCCGAATTTCGTTGCGCCCTCGAATGCGCTGTCCGCATCGTTCACGCTCGACTCGGTTAACGGCACGTCCTACACCGGCACACCGACGGTCGCCAATCTTACTTCGGCGAACAGCAATTGCACGGTGGTCAACGGGCAGACGTCGTGCGTCGTGAATGTCACGGCGCCGCCCGGCACGCTGATCTTCACCATCGCTACCTATACCGCCGCCAACGGCGGCGGTACGCTGATCGCTGAAGGCAACGTCTCAGTGACGACGCAGAATGGGCAGACCGTCAGCGCGCCTGCAACGCTCAGCGGCACCGTCGCCAAGGTCGTTCTCGCGGTGGGCTCCGCCGTCGCGGGTGTAAGCGCCGGCGTCCCGATCACGGTCGAAGCGCAAGATGCAAACGGCAACACCATTCTCGGTACGTACTCGAGTCCGCTGACGCTGGTCGACATCGACTCGTCCGGTCAAACGTCGATCACCACCAGCGGCAGCGACAATCCGACGAACCGCGAGGTGCTAAGTTCGAGCGACACCGCAACGCTGACGTACGCCGGCGGTGCGATGACCGCGGCAGCCGTGATCGGCGCCTCGGCCTCTGGCCTGAGCACGGCGAACGTGACAACCGCGACCTTCCTCCCCGTCCAGAACTACCTCAACGTAACCGGGTCGGTCACGATGTTCGGAATGTCCCAGCTTTCTTCGGGTGGATACGACACGTCCCCGCCATCACCAACCCCGGGACCCACGTCCACGACCTTTCCGGTAGCGATCGCAACGGGACAGAGCTTCAACAGTGTGAACAATCTCGTCGCGGTCACCGGGTTGCAAGAGCCGAATTCCGCCGGACAAGCCGGTCTCTCGAGTTCAGCAACGTCCTATTACAGTTGGTCCGCGCAAAATAATTCCGCCGTGCTCGGTTTCGCCGGATTCAGCGACCCGGTCAATCCGCTCACTGAGGACCTGTTCTGGTACCCCGGTTCAATCCAAGAGACGTGCGCAACGCCCTACGCGCAGCTGCTTGTCGTTCCGCTCCCGTCGAGCTGGAATGTCTACAGCGGCTCGGGTACCTGCGTGTACGCCTACGCAGACGCCGAAGGCGACACCGCCACGACGGCATATAACGCCGACGGCTCGTATACCGAATCGTTCCTCCAGACCTACTCCGGCGGCGGTCTTCCGCCCGGTTCGCAATCGTCGAGCGTCGCCTCGAACGGCGCCGCAACCTATTCCCTCAGCGTCATCGGTTGCTGTTACGCATTTGTCGGAACGATGTCAATTCCGGCTCCTAGCCGCGATAGCTCGACCGTGCCGGTCGCGTACTCCGGGGGCGGCGCGTACCCGTTCTATAACACGCCGGCGCCATCGAGTGCACCGAATCCATGGTTGGCGATCGGTGTTCCACACGGTGTTCCGCCCTCGCCGCTGCAAAGCGACGTCATGACCAGTAACGGCGCGATCACGTCGCTTCCGTCATCGTGCGCGGTTCCTGCCGGACTCGTGCCCGCATCGAAGGCGCCGCTGAGCGAAGCGACCGAAACGATCACCGTCGCCGATCCGCTGTCGTCGTACTATCCGCTATATTCGACCGAGAACATCAAACACTACTACCTCAATGGTGTCGGCGAGATCTGCAACGAGAACCAGCTCACGCAGTACTATCTCGACGGCGGTGACTTCGGAGATATCTCGTTCTGGACATACAACATCGGCAACGGAAGCGTCATCTCATGGTATCTCGGCGTCGACGTGAACTACGACTCGAGCTACAGCGACACGTTCACCTACATCACGCAGACGACGCTCACGTCGACCGCAGCGCGGGTACGAAATCTCACCGAAGTGCTGCCCGCCGCGAGTCAGGCGCTGAGCGCCGCCGCCTACGTCATGGCACGCACCGCATTGTCGAAGCGGCACCTACTCAAACCCAAGAAGCCTCGGTCGTTTAGGATCCGTTAACACTTCCACCAGCAGGCAGAACTCTTCCATCCGTTCGGGCACGTCGCGCAGTTCGTCCGCTTCGCGTGTGAGTCTCTCTGCCTCGGCTCGGTGTGAAGACGCCGATCGGGCATGCATCGCAGCAAGGCGGCCGCGCGACGCCGATCCAAACTCCTCTGGGGAAAATTGACTGGCGAGATCGCTCTGTTCCATTAGCTCGTGCTCGTGTTCGGCTTCTTTCATAAAGTGACGAGCGCGTTCTTCGAGCGCAACGCGCTTCGCTCGGACCTCGTTTGCGCTGCGCCGAATCTGTTTGAGCTGCAGACGCGCGAAGTCGCCGCCGTTGCGCATCATCGCCGCGACGAGCGCCAGATACGCTCGTACGCCAAGAACCGCTGCAGCGTCGTGCTTCTCCGCGTACGCAAGCGCGGTGAGCAGGCTATCGTAGGACTCGGTGAGCTGGCGATCGATTTCGTCCAGCGTGCCTGCGCTGCTGATCTCGACATGAAGAACATCGTAGATAATGTTCTTGGCTCTTTCGAGCGGCTCGGCCAGAATTCGGTCGAGTTTGGCATCCATTTGGCGCTGAACGTCAACGGTCTGGTCGAAGATGCTGGTCACAAACACTTCCACCACGGCGCCTAGCGCGGCCGACGTCGGCTCAACCAATAAGGCCGGCAGCGTCGCTCCGGCAATGCCGCCCGCGAGGAGCTTCGCGCCCTCCGCCGTTGCAGCGGCGACTG
>PMUE01000263.1 GCA_003167055.1 Vulcanimicrobiota bacterium
CGTCGCCGCCCGCGCCGGCGCGAACTTCGATGAAGACGTCCTTGGTGTCGTTGGGATCCTTGGGAATCATCAGCACCGACAGCTCGTCTTCAAGCAACGGCAATTGCGCGCGCAGTTCTTTGAGCTCGTCTTCTGCCAGCTCACGCAGCTCGGCATCGCCACCCTCGCGTAACAGCGCTTCGTTGGAGATGATTTCGTCGACGAGTTTGCGGTAGCGGCGATACACTGCAACGGTCGCTTCGAGTTGCGCGCGCTCTTTGACCAGCCCGGTGTAGCGCGCCTGATCGAAGCCGCCCGAGGGATTGGCTAACTCCGCCTCGATCTCGTCGAAGCGCCGGACCATTGTGTCGAGGCGTGCGATCACGCTTGCATTGAGTTCAGCCATGGTGCGATCGTTGTCAGCGGATAACGAAAAGACGAGCTGCGGTGCAGCTCGTCTTCAATTCAAAGGCGGGGTCGTTAAGCCTCGACGGCCTTTTTCGCTTCCTTGACGGCCTGGCGTTGCGCGGCTTCTTGCTTCTTCTTTTCAGCCGCAGCAGCGCGCTGATTGAACTTGTCGACGCGGCCGGCCGTATCGACTAGCTTTTGCGTGCCGGTAAAGAGCGGATGGCACGCCGAGCAAATCTCGACGGCGATCTCTTTCATGGTCGAACCGGTGGTAAAAGCGGCACCGCAGGCGCAGTGGACTTTCGCCTCGGGGTACCAATTGGGGTGGATCTTCTGTTTCACAGCCCCCTGATTATAGCAGGGGGCGCAAGAGGGCCCGACCTTGCCGAATGGGCTCGGAAGAAGTAAACTAGTTCAACTAGTATGGACAGACAATGGAACCTCCAGGATGCAAAGGCTCGCCTCTCCGAGCTGGTCGACCGAGCTCGCTTGGGTGAGGCGCAAGTCATTCTCCGGCGCGGCGAGCCTGCGGCAGTTGTCATCGCGTTCGAGGACTACAAACCGTCGGGGGCCCCGGCGCAGTCTGTACTGTCATTTTTCCAAGACTCGCCACTCAAGGGCGTCGAGCTAGAAGTAATGCCGCGACGCAAAGAACGCATGCGAGAGTTTGAGTGACGCGCTTTCTCCTCGACACAATGGTCGTGTCAGAATCTATAAAAGTGCGACCCGATCCAGCCGCAGCAGCCTGGCTGCAGTCGCACAGCATCGACGCCTGCTATCTCAGCGTCTTAACCCTTGGTGAGCTCCAATTTGGTATCGCGCGGCTACCGGTCGCATCGGCAAGGCGAGCTGAACTCGCGCGCTGGCTTGAGGATACGCTGCTTCCGACCTTTCGCGATCGCATTCTGCCCTTCGATCGCGATGCCGCCCTCGAGTGGGGTGTGTCAGCAGCTCTTGCCGCCGCGCGTGGCAAGACGCTCCAAACGGCTGATGCACAAATCGCGGCCACCGCAAAGACGCGCGATCTTACGCTCGTCACGCGCAACGTGCGCGATTTCGATGGCATCGACATCGAGATGATCAATCCTTGGGGCTAGTCGCCCTCGCGATAGTGGAAACGGCGCTGAGCATAGCTGCTCAACGCCGTCGATCTGCGGTACGTGACCGGGAGACCGCCCTTACGGAACGTCCAGTCCAGTGATCGCATTGATCAGGTGGCCGGCGAACGGAACGCCGACACCGCTGACCATATCGTAGCCCGGGCCCGCCGACGCGCCGGGAATCGGGGACGCCGGCGAGTAGGTCGGATTGGTCATCTGATTGTCGCCGTAGACGATGTCGTAGAAAACCTGGCTGTAGGAGAGCTGCGGCGTGAAACTACCGAGTGCCGGACACGGCGTAGCCGAGCAGTGGTAGATCGCATAGAAGTAGGGCGCGGCGTTGCCCAGGCGATAGGGGTGTGGGCCGCCGCCGCCGGCACACGCGCCGACAGTTGGGTGTTGTATGCACGCGCTCAGCACGTCGGCCCACATCGCCGCCATCTGCGGCGCGGCGACCGACGTCCCGCCGATGTCCTGCACCTCGCCGTTCCAATCATGATTCATAAGCCAGGCCACGCCGGTGCTGGGATCGCCGATCAGCGACACGTCCGGCTGTTCGCGAGAAGCCACGCCGAGCACGGTCGATTGCCATGACTTCGCAGGAATCCCGATACCGCCGGTTGCTGAAGAACCGCCGCCTGACGCACCGCAGAACCCTTGCGAATCGCAAGCGCCGTAACCGCCGTCGTAGGTTGAGATGCCCCATGCGAGCCACGGCGCGGTTTGTTGGCCGTAGCCACTGAGCGGCGCGGTAATGCCGCCGACCGAGGTGACGCTCGGATCGCCGGCCGGATACGAATCGCAGACTTGCGCCAGATACGAATTGCCGCTAAAACATTCGGCCGAGCCGTTGTCGCCGGACGAAACGAAGACCGCGATGCCTTCGGTCGCGAGTTCGGCGAACTCGAGCTGCGAATACGAACCTTCGTACCCGCCGGTGCCGCTGTAGCCGGTCCAGCCTTGTTGCGGCTCGCCACCGCCGTAGCTCAGTGAGAGCACGTCGGCTTGGTTGTCGTTGATCGCTTGCATGATCTCGGGGTCAGCTTCGACGATGCCGATATATGGCGCGCCGGCGTTGGTTCCGCTGCCCGGACACGGGCCGGGGAAGTTGATGTCGCAATCCGAGGCGTTATAGGCGAGGTAGAACAACACGTGCGAAAACGGCGCAAGCGTCGCGGCTTGCTGCGTATCGAGTTGGGCTTCGCCATCCTCGGGATTGCAGTTCGGCAATTGGGCGCTGCACGGCGCCGTTACCGGCGGCGGCGACTGGAAGTCGCTCGAGTACGGGAACGCCGGATTTCCCAAGGTCGCAAGCGCGGTTGCAACCGGCGACGGCGAGACTGCCACCTGCGTTACGATTGCGGCCGAATTCGTGCCGGTCGCACCCAAGTACGCGTTCAAATCGACGTCACCGTGACCTGACACGGTCGTATCGATCGGTCCGGTACCGATGATGCCGAGGTTGACCTCGTTACCGTTGAAGCCAGCGTTGATCGCGCCGACGTAATCGAACGCAGCGCGCACCGTCGACGGTGAGTAGCCGACGTTCAAGCCTGCACCCGCTCCCGGCGGCACGATGATGTAGCTGTGATTGGAACGATACTTCACGATGCCCGCAACCGCGTCGACCGCGATTTGCTGCATGAAATGCGGCTGGGTCATCGGCGCGATGAATTGCTGGCCGTTCTTCTGATACAGCCCGAACGTCGTGCCGAAGGCCTTCTGCATGCTGGTCTGCGAGCCGGAGACGACGAGCAGCAAGCGCTGCTTCCACCCGGCGACCATCACGCCGTTGCTGATGAAGTACTGCGCTACTTTTTGATAATCGGACTGCGACGCGCCGAACTGCGCGGCGATTTGATCCGGGGTCAAGAAGTGACGGAAGCTCGACGAGGTCGGATCCTGCACCGCCTGCGCGTAGGCAATGAGCGCTTGCGCATTTTGCTGATGCACCAGCACCGAGAAGCTCAAGTGCGCATTGGTAACCGGGCCGACGTAGGTCGCGCCACTCATCATGCTCTGCCCGTAGTTCTGGACGATGAGCGCTGCGGGAACGTTGCCCAACCCAGACGTTGCCTGCGGCGGTTGGTTGTTTGGAATGGCGCCTCCACCACCGCCGCCGCACGCGGCGAGAGCGATGGCAAAAACGGCTGCTGCTACGAAAGCTAGACGACGATTCACTTCGCACCTCCGATGTGTCCGGCGAGGACGCTCCGGACGAAGTTCTCGATTCGTTGCGTGCGCTGCGTCACACGAGTGAAGGCGATGCCCGAGGCATGCGCCGCGATGTTTGCGGCGAGACCCGGGATACCGCCGGGGTTTTCGCTCTGGGTTCGCACGCTGGTAAATCCAGCCGGCGCCTGTGAATACCAATACGCTTCGCTGATCGTGTCGGTCTGCAATGGCGCTCCCGCCCCGTTCCCCGACAGATAGATCGAGTACGGCGTATCGTAGAAGTAGTCGTAGTAGAGGTTCTGCGTATCGGTGATCACCACGCAGGCCGGTCCCACGGTTGGGCTGCCGCCGACGACGTAGGCGTCGATCGTTTCCTTCTCGGTGTAGCCGAGCACCGGATCGACAATCGAGATCGTGCGCCGGAAGTCGTCGGCCGAACTTTGCGCCGGCGTCGGATTGCATGGTGACGGCAATGCGCCTGCACCGTTGTCAACCAGCGTATCGCTGTAGAGACTCGAACCCGTCCACCACTGCGGAAGCGTGAACGAGGTCAGCGTCGTTCCGGCATAGGTTTCGGTGAACGTGATCGAGCCGGCCGACGGCGCGCTATACGCCGCCTCGAGTTGGCCCGAAGGCGTGAAGATCGTGTAGTTCCCGGAGAAGTCCGGGTTCACGGTGATGTCATTTTGACCGCCGCCGGCGATCGTGTCGGCTTCGCTGTACGAACCGTTCGCCGTATTATAGCTGCGACTGCTGGTTGTATTGTCGGCGAAATTGGTTACCACTGTTGAAGGCGGACTGTTGTTGATAGTGCCCGTGTACGGCAGCGGCCCGGAGATCGCGTAGACCAGCGGCGTTCCGTACGTCGTTGTCGTTTTGTCGCTGATTTCGTCGGTCGACGTTTCGGCGCTCTCGCTAAATCCGGACGAGCCGCCCACCGTCGTTGCGTTAACGCTCGCATCGGTCGTGGTGGTCGTCGTCTCGGTGGAATACGCGTCGTTCTCGACCGAGTGTTCGTCGCTGGCGTATGGCGACGTCGTTACCGTTACCAACACCGTGACGCTCGCTTGCGAGGTGGCCGTCGGCATTGCGCACGGTTCCGCGCGCGCAATCGAGCTGGTTAGCGTACCGGTATAATTAAATTGCGCGCCCGGCGTGATCGGCTGCACGCCGACGAGTGCCGACTGCGCGCCCGTCCGCGTGCTGCTGTCGGGCTGCACGCCGACGCATCCGTTGGGATTGGGTGACGGCAACGTACCGCCGGTGTAAATTGCGAAGTAGGCTGTCGCTCCACTCGAGAGCGTGAACGTGCCGCTCTGCGGCAGCGTCACCCAAAAACCTTGCGCGTTATAGTAGGCGCCCAACGCACCCGACGGCGACGTCACTGTAATCGTCGGCACGGTCGAGAGCGAGACGGCCGTCGTCGCGGTCAATGTAATGTAGCCAAGCGTGTTGTAGGGCGCCGTATCCGCAGCGTGCACGGTGCGGCCGGTCGTCGCAGTTCGCAGATGCGCGACGTCGAGAACCGGAAGGCCCGAGGGCGGGCTGGTCGAGGCCGAAAGGACTGCGGTACCCGTCCCCGCCGAGAAATTCATCGTCGCGCTATAGGTCGCGCCGGCTGCCACCGGAACCGCGGCCGCAGCCGTCGTGCCGCAGAAGCCGACGCCGCCGCCGGCCGGCGAAGCGCACGGGGTAGCCGTCGGGACCGGGGTTGAAGGTGTACCACCGCCGCCGCCTCCACCACCACATGCAGCAAGTGCCGCTGCAAGAAGAACGGCTCCAAGAAATGCAAAACGAGCGTGCACGCAAGATCTCCTACACGGGACGGGAGACGAGTTTGGCCCTCTTACCGTTACTTTGGTAGCATCCCTGCGGAGCGAACATGAGAATCGGATTACTTTTCACGATCATAATCTTTACGATCGTGCCGTCCCTGAGCATGAGCGCGCAACGCGATAGCGCGATCATTCGCAATTCGGGTTCCACCAACACCAGCGGCTATACGATCACCGTCTGGTCCGATGCGACCGGCAGCGTGGAAGTCGCGGGCAAAATTGATAGTTCCTTTGTACTACCGGGCGATCTCAACGCGCGCTTCTTTACCGAACTACACGCAGCGTCTGCGTCCACTGATGCGGCGCCGGAACATCATTGTATGAAGAGCGCCTCGTTTGGTACGCGAACCACCGTGCAGTGGCACGGCTGGAATTCACCCGATCTGCAATGCCCGCCCCTCTCCCCGAGCCTGGGGGCGCTTGCTAGTGATGTCAACGCAATCGAGTCGGCGGCCGGCATCTCGGGGGGACCGCATCGCATCGGGCTCCCGCCCAGCCTGCGCAAGATTCCGCCGGCGACCCCCGAAGTGCAGCCGACGTGAAGTACCCAGTTCTGATGTTCGCCGCCGTCGCTCTGCTCGGCGCCTCGCCCGATCCGCAGGCACCGACGCCGCCGCCGACACCGCCGCCGCTTACCAGCACGCAAGCGTCGCCTGCGGCAAGCGCTCCGGCAAATATGGCCGCGCCCGACGCAACACCGACGCCGAATCTCGACAACATCTTCGGCACGCCGAAGCCGTCGAAGGGCAAGCACGCCGACGCGAACGCTTCGCCGTCGCCGCCGCCGGTGACGCGCAAAGGTCTCGACGGCGTATGGGAACTGCAAATTCAGCGCGGACCCAAGACCGAATACGAGCACATGAATCTGGTGCAGACCGGTACGAACATCGCCGGCACGTTTTTAACCAAAGACAAAAAGCAGTATCCGGTAACCGGTGCACTCGACGGGCAAAGCAACGTTCGACTCGTCGTTTCACTCGCCGACGGCACGACGATTCTGCTCGAGGCGCGTCTCGACGGGACGACCGACATGCTCGGCATGTTTACCGATGCGCAAGAACGCATACCATTCACCGCGGCGTATCGTCCCAAAGAGAAGTGGATCGATAACGTCAACGCGGCGCCGGGCGGACTCGGCGGAGGCAGCGGACCGCCCTAAGCATCCGACGAAGCGGTGAACCATGGAAGACCGCAGCTTCGGCTTCGCCACACGCGCAATCCACGCGGGTACGCCGCCCGATCCCACGACCGGCTCGCGCACCATGCCCATCTACCAGACCGCCGCCTACGTGTTCGGCACCACCGAACAGGCCGCGGAACTTTTCCAGCTGCGCAGCTACGGCCACATCTATAGCCGCATCAGCAATCCCACCGTCGCGGCGTTCGAGGAACGGATGGCGTCGCTCGAAGGTGGGCTGGGCGCGATCGCGTTTTCGAGCGGCCTTGCCGCGCAACTGTGCACGGTGCTCGCACTTGCGCAGGCCGGCGACCACATCGTCAGCTCGCAAAACATCTACGGCGGGACGATCACGCAGTTTACCGTCACGCTGCGGCGCATGGGCATCGAAACGAGCTTTGCTCCGGTCTACGATTACGATGCACTCGAAGCGGCGATCCGCCCGAATACCAAGCTACTGTTTGCCGAGACGATCGGCAATCCGTCGGGAACGCTAGCCGATCTCGACGCGCTCGCGAAACTTGCGCACAAGCACGGCATCCCGCTGGTCGTTGACAACACCTTCGCCTCACCCTATCTCTGCCGGCCAATCGAGCACGGCGCCGATATCGTGGTGCACTCGGCAACCAAGTTCATCAGCGGTCACGGCACGACGATGGGCGGCGTAATGATCGACGCCGGGCACTTTGATTACGGAACCGGCAAGTTTCCACTGCTCTCGGACGCGAGTCCGGGCTATCACAACAAGGTCTTCACCGAGACGTTCGGCGAGTACGCGCTCCTGATGCGCGGGCGCGCCGAAGTTTTGCGCGACGTCGGTGCGCAGATGTCGCCGATGGACGCGTGGATCTTGTTGCTTGGGCTCGAGACCTTGCCGCTACGCATGGACGCGCACGTGCGCAACGCGAAAGCGATCGCCGCGTACCTCGACTCACGGCCCGAGGTCGAATGGGTACGCCCGCCGGACATGGGCTCGATTTTCACCTTCGGCATCCGCGGCGGCCGCGATGCCGGCCGGCGCTTCATCGACGCGCTCGAGCTGTGGAGCCATCTCGCCAATGTCGGCGACGCGAAGTCGCTGGTGATTCATCCCGCCTCCACCACCCACTCGCAATTAAATGATGACGAGATGCGCAACGCCGGCGTCGCACCCGAAGCGATTCGACTCTCGGTCGGGCTCGAAGACGTCGCCGACCTGACCTGGGATCTTAGCAACGCGCTCGAAGCCTCGCAGCGCGGCGCGCTGGCGGAATCGGCGCGATGATTTTAGAGACGCCGGCGCAGCGCCGCGAACTGCTCGAACGTTCCAAGACCGTCGCGGTGGTCGGCGCATCGAACAATCCGATGCGTCCGAGCTACACGGTCTTCTCCTATTTGCGCACGCAGCATCGCTTTGATATCGCGGCCATCAACCCGACGATCCAGGATATCGACGGCGTGCCGGCCTACCCGTCGCTCACTGCCTACGCGCAGGCGCACGGCGCGCCCGATATCATCGACGTCTTTCGTAAACCAAGCGAGGTCGTTCCGCTGGTTACTGAGGCGATCGCGGTGGGCGCCAAGGCGATTTGGTTTCAATATGGTGTGATTAACGAGGAAGCCATCGCGCTGGCCGATAAGGCAGGTCTTGACGTCGTCGTGGACCGCTGCATGAAGGTCGAGAGCGCGCGGTTCAATGGCGGCCTCTCGATGACCGGCCTGAACTCTGGCATCATTACCAGCCGCCGAAGCGAGACGCACGCGTGAATTACAACGACGAAGCCTACCGCCTCGATGCCGAGATCTTTACGGCGATCCAACGCTGGCACGATTACGGTCAAGACATTTCCGACGAGGGCTTCAACGAGCTCGCGCTGCGGATCTTCGCCCATCAGCTCCGCTACAACGAGCCGTACGCGCGCTATTGCGAAACGCTGGGTGTGACGCTGGATAGTCTCCCTAGTAGCTGGGAAGCCATACCCCCGATCCCGAGCGCGGCATTCAAAGAAGCCGCGCTTGCCACATTCCCACCTGCCCAGGCCGAGCTGAGCTTCGCGACGAGCGGCACGACCGCCGGCGAGAGCGGCCGCCATTATATGGAAAACGGCAAGCTCTACGATGCCGCGCTCCTGGCCGGGTTCGATCGCTTCATGCTGCCCGATCACATGCGTTTGCGCTATCTCAACCTGGTGCCCAACCCGGCGCAGCAGCCGCACTCGTCATTGGGCTACATGATCGCGCGGGTGAGCGAGCGGCGCGGCGACGGCGCAACCGCCTGGTATCTCGACGGCGACAAACTCGACATCGATGCGCTCATCGGCGATCTCGAGGCGGCGGTCGAGCACGATCGTCCGGTGTGCATCGCAACGACCGCGTTTGCGCTCGTGCACGTCCTCGATGCCCTGCACGAGCGGCACCGCTACTTCGCCCTGCCCAACGGCTCGCGCGTGATGGAAACCGGCGGTTTCAAGGGACGCTCGCGCGTCGTCGATCGCGACGACCTCTACGCGCGCACGGCGGAGCGCTTTGGGATGACCAACTGCGCGATCGTGGCCGAATACGGTATGACCGAGCTGACCACGCAATATTACGACGACGTGATGATCCAAGGGCACGATCACGAGCACGCCTCGGTGCGCTACAAAGTGTCGCCGCCGTGGCTGCGTGCGCGCGTCGTCGGCCCCGACGGTTTCACGCTGCCGCACGGCGTCGTCGGCGCGCTGGTGCACGTCGATCTTGCCAATCGCGCGTCGTGCATCGCGATTGGGACCGAAGATTTGGGTGTGCGCTTCGATGAAGGCTTGGTGCTGATCGGGCGCGAGTCCGGTGCGGCGTTGCGCGGCTGTTCGCTCTCCGCCGAGGAACTTTTAGTGCGATGAACGCGCTTCGCGCCGTGCCGGCACGAGGGATCGTGCGCGCGGTCGCGGATGCCGCTGCGCGCTGGGCTGACGCCGACTTCCCTCCCCGCGTTCGTCTGCTCAATCGCGTCGTCGAACGCACCGGCTACACCATGCCGGTAGTTGAATACGCGCTCGATCAACTCTTCGAGTCGCTCAGCGCCGATGCGCTCGAAGCCACGATTGCGGGCGAACTCGGTTCGCTCGAAGTGCTCGACGGTTTTGCGCTGCGGCCCGGACGTCCCCGCGCCCGCGCGTTGCCGGTCGGCAGCGTCTGCGTCATTTCGAGCCGCACCACGATCGGCGTCGCGATCGTGCCCGCGATCTTCGCGCTGTGCGCGAAATGCGACGTGCTGGTGAAAGATCGCGAAGACGGTCTCGTCCGCGCATTTTTCGCGACGCTCGCCGAGGAGCTCGATGCGTTCGCCGAAGCGGCGCGCGCGCAGACCTGGGAAGGCGAGAGCGACTCGCTCAATGTCGGCAGCTTCGACGCAATCGTCGCCTTCGGCAGCGACGCGACACTAGCACGCATCGCCGCGTCAACGAAAAGCGGAACCCGTTTCATCGGCTTCGGCTCGCGCGCGAGTATCGGGTACGTCGCGCGCGAAGAGCTCCGCGACACGATGCACGCGAAAGCGCTTGCGGCCGGCGCCGCGCGCGATCTCGTGCTGTATGAAACCGAAGGTTGCCTTTCGTTGCACGCGCTGTTTGTCGAGCGCCGCGGCGGGGTGGATCCGGCAACGTTCACCAAACTCGTCGCCGAGGAAGTCGAGCGCGCATCGGTCGAGTTCCCGCCCGGCTTGCGCGATGCGAGGGCGAGCGCACGTATCGCAAACGCACGCAACTTGGCAGCGTTTCGTTCGGCGGCCGGGAGCGGCAGCGTTTTCTCCGACGCGCGCGGCTCATATCTCACTGTGCTCGATCCGCCGGAAAGCGAACCGCCCGCCTTTTTGCCGCGTGCAATCGCAGTGCACGCGGTCGACAATCCCAGCGATGCGATTACCTACCTTGCGCGCCACGACGTTCCGGTGGAGGCGGTCGCGATCGCCGGCAAGCGCGAGGACCTGCGCAGCTTCGCGATCGAAATCGGCGCGCACCGCATCGCGCGCTTCGGCGATCTGCAGCGTCCACCCATCGGTGGGAATCACGGCGGTCGTTCGCGCATCGCCGACTTCATCACCTGGATCACGGACGAGCGCTGAGGGACGGACCAGCGCATGCAGGACGACCTCGAACGCATCGTGGGCGACGTACCCGGTCCGAACACGCGCGCGCTCACCGCCCCGCTGCGTGCTCACGAATCGCGCAACGTCACCTACGTCGGCGACGACTTCCCGGTGTTTTGGAAGTCTGCCAGCGGCGCGACGGTTGAAGACGTCGACGGCAATCGCTACATCGACCTGACGGCGGCATTCGGCGTCGCCGCGGTTGGGCACAGCAATCCCGCAGTTGTCGCCGCGATCGCCGAACAAGCCGCAACGCTTATGCACGGCATGGGCGACGTGCATCCGACGGCGGTGCGCACCGAATTGCTCGAGCGACTCTCGCGCATCTTGCCGAGCGGCTTAACCAAGACGTCCTTGGCCACCACCGGCTCCGAGGCGGTCGAGGCTGCGCTCAAAACCGCGGTGCTCGCGACCGGCAAGCATCGTTTCGTGGCGTACAACGGCGCGTATCACGGACTGTCGCTTGGCGCGCTCGAGATCGGCGGCATTCCGAAATTCACGCAGCCGTTTGCGCCGCTCATCGCTGACGTTGCGCTGCGCCTCGACTATCCCGACGCACTGACGACCACCACGAAGGCCGCCATCGACGCGCTGCGCGCAGCGCTCGAAGCGCACGACGACATCGCGGCGATCGTGATCGAACCGATCCAAGGGCGCGGCGGCTGTATCGTGCCGCCCAACGGCTATCTCGCCGCCTTGCGGACGTACTGCGACGCGCGCGGCATCCTGTTAGTCTTCGATGAGATCTATACCGGCTTTGGACGCACCGGCAACTGGTTTGCCTGCGAGCACGATCACACGATTCCCGACATGATCTGCATCGGCAAAGCCATGGGCGGCGGATTTCCGATCAGCGCGATGGTCGCGCGCGCGGGCGTGATGGACGCATGGCCGGCGTCGACCGGCGAGTCGTTGCACACCTCGACCTATCTCGGCAATCCGATGGGATGTGCCGCCGCGCTCGCAACGATCGGCGAACTCGATCAGAACAGCGCCAAGTTCTCGCTCGCCGACCGCCAGGTGCCCATCCGCGTCAGCCTCCCGGAGGACACGCGTCGCGACCTCTCGACGCTCGAGAATCTGCCGGTGCCGACCGCGAACGGCGGCGCCGTGCCACTCAAGGCGGTGGCCGACATCACCTTCGGCCAGGGCCCGACGCGCGTGCGGCGCTACAACCAGGAGCGACGCCTGACGATCGTGGCCGACCTGAACGGCGTGGAGCTCGGCACCGCGATGGACAAGATCTAGGCGCTGCCGGCCATGAAGAATCTGCCTCCCGGCGTACACCGGGTCGATGCGGGGGATGCCAGGGTCATGGCGGAGCTGGCTACTAACTTCATCATCGCGATGTTCACCGGGATCCTTATGGTGTTTGCGGTGCTGGTGCTGCTGTTCGCGCGCGTCCTGCAGCCGATCACGATCCT
>PMUE01000196.1 GCA_003167055.1 Vulcanimicrobiota bacterium
AGTGATCGAACGAGCGATTCTCTTGCATCAAGATGACGAAGTGCTCGATGTCGGAGAGTTTGGCCGGTGCAGCCTGCGCCAGCGCCGGACGCACCCATTCGACGTAGGGTAATGCTGCCGCGCCGGCGAGGCCGGCGATGAAGTGCGAGCGCTTAAGGGATTTCATGAATCTTCAGGAGGTTGGTGCCTCCCGCTCCTACCGGCATGCCGGTGGTGAATGCGATTAAATCTTTCGAGCGCACGATGCCGGCCTGGGTCATGCGCTGTTCGGTCATGTAGAGCAGCACGTCGAACGAATTGTAGGGCTCGATCATCAACGCCTCGGTGCCCCATAACAGCGCGAGTCGCTGCGCGACCACACGCGACGGCGTCAGCGCGATGATCCGCGCGCGCGGCCGGAAGGCGGCGATGTGGTGCGCCGTATTGCCGGTCGTCGTGCCGGTCGCGATGAAAGGGATCGACAGCTCGTCGGCGGCGCGTGTCGCTGCTTCGGCGATCGACGTAGCAACCGTCGGGCTCATGCCGGCTAGGCGCCGCTCGCGCAGCATAACGTGCGGATAGCTCTTTTCAACTTCACGAGCGATGTCGGCCATCGTGCGTACCGCTTCAGTCGGAAATTGCCCGCGCGCGGTTTCGCCGGAGAGCATCACTGCATCGGTGCCGTCGAGGATTGCGTTTGCGACGTCGGCGACTTCGGCGCGCGTAGGCTTCGAGCTAAAGGTCATCGATTCGAGCATCTGCGTTGCGGTGATCACCGGCTTGCTGGCGCGATTGCACTTGGCGATGATCGCCTTTTGCACGAGCGGGACCTGTTCGAGCGGAATCTCGATCCCGAGGTCGCCGCGCGCGACCATGATGCCGTCCGCGGCCTCGACGATGTTGTCGAGATCCTCGAGCGCTTCGTGTTTTTCGATCTTGGCGATGACCGGAACATCGTGGGCGCGCTGCGCCATGAAGTCCTTGACCCGCGCGATGTCGTCGGCCGAGCGCACAAACGAAACCGCGACATAATCAACGTGTTGCTCGAGACCGAAAGCCAGGAACTCGAAATCGCGATCGGTGACCGACGGAATGTTGAGCGTCCCGTCGGGATAATTTATGCCCTGCGTCGAGCGCAGCTCGCCGCCGAATTCAATCGTCGTATCTATGTCGGTCGCGGTCTTCCCGTTGATACGCAACGTAATCTGGCCGTCTTGCAGATAGATACGATTGCCGACTGCGACGTCGTTGGGCAGATCTTTATATTGCACGCTAATGTGCGTGTCGTCGCCTTCGACATCTTTGGTGGTGAGAACGAAGGGCTTGCCGCGCTCGAGTCGCACGGTAGCCAAACCCTCGCGCAATTTTCCGGTGCGAACCTTGGGGCCGGGAAGATCTTGCAGAATCGCAATGTGAATATCGAGTTCGTGCGCGATTCGGCGCGCGGTGGCAATGACTTCGGCGTGATCGTCCGGCGTGCCGTGCGAAAAATTGAGGCGGATAACATTGGCACCGGAAACGAAGAGCGATCGCATCACGTGCGGATCGCGTGACGCGGGTCCGATGGTGGCAACGATCTTCGTGCGTTTCTGCAAGAGCTGTTCCATGAAAGCGAGCAAATGCGCGGGCGCGCTTGCAGGCTCCTGCGCTCGGTTAAGCGCATAATCTCGGCGCATGCTCAAACGCGATCCGCGTGACCCACGTCGGCGCGAGCGACTCGCGGGGAGCTACCTCGCGTCGCTTATCGTGCATGCGCTTCTTGCCGCACTGCTTTTCTCGCTGGCAGCGAGCTCATCACAGGAAGGCGCGAGCGAGTCGGTATCGGGTGGTACACTCGTCACCCTGGAACAACGCGCGCCCGCGGTAGCGCAAGTTCCCGCACCCGCGCAACAAGCCGCGCCGGTTCCGAATGTCCCGCGTGTTGCGCCGGTTTTACAGCATGCCCCGCTGGTGCAGCCAAAACGTCAGCCGCAGCCGCCGCAGCAGCACGAACTTTCGAAATTCGCGCCGACCGCGCCGCCGAACCCGACGCCGGCGCCGCAAGCGTCCGTGCAGCCCAATCCGCAGCCGACCACGCCGATCTACGAACCGAATCCGCAAAATCAAATGCCGGCGGTCCCGACCGCAATGCCGTCGGTCGCGATGCAAGCTATTGCGGTGAAGATCCCACCGACGGCCGCACCAAGTCCCGTGCCTTCGATTGCGCCGACCGCGAAGCCGACGCCGCGTCCTCCTGCGCCAACTGCCGCGCCGACCGCAAAACCGGCGACGCCGGCGCCGACGGTTGCGCCGACGGTCGCCCCCACCGCCGTTGCGGTCGCAGCAGTCAAAGCCACCGTCGCCCCGAGCGCCTCGCCGCAACCGGTGAATCGCCCGAGTGCCGCGCCGGCCAACAATGCCGGTGTCCCCAGCCCGAGTCCGACGCAAGGCGCGAAAACCGCGACGACCAACGGAATCGCGCCCTCGCCTGGACCCAAGAGCGAAGGCTCCCCGGGGCCGCGCCCCGGAAACGGCCCGTCGAAGCCCGGACCGCAGCGCCCGATCACCGTGCCGCCGTCACCAAAGCCGTCGCCCGCGGGATCGTCGGGTGGAAGCAGCGGCATCGGCGGCATTCACAACAACTTGAGCGATCTGCTCGGGAAGATGATCCCGCACAACACGGTCAATCCGACGCAGAGCGGGACGAGCTTTCACGTCAGCCTCAACGCCTCGATGGATCCGACGCCGCCGCCCGAGGTTGTGGCGATGACGAAGTTTACCTTTCAAGAGAAAGGCGCGGGCGATGACGCGCTTGATAAGATGTGGGTAACAAGCACGCACCGCGAGGGACCCGCGCTTATTTGCGAGGGCTGGCTCGTCCGGTATCCGCACGCCACGGGTCCCGCGCCAAACGGTCCCAACCTCATTTCGGTTCCGATCGGCGGCTCACACGGTGTCCCGGCGGTCGGACCGCCGATCGTCGAGGAGCACGCCACGACGTCATGCACCGAGCGCGCGTTGGTGCCGTTCACTCGCCCGTCTCCTTCGTCGCCGTAGGTCCCTCGATTCCCGCTTGTTGTGCGACTTTTATCGGACTAAAATGGAGTTAGCATCGGACGATGCGATCTTTTATAGGAGGGGCGGTTTGGAGCCGCAGGATCCGCCGGGCCATTTGGCTCGCGAACACGCGCACTAACCGCGGCGCGACACAGCGCCGACGCAAGCTGGACGTATCCAGCTACCGCGCACAGTTCGCATAGGACGTTCTAAAACGGGGGGCCGGAAGCCACGTGGGCTTGCGGCCCGTCGTCATTTTCGGTATCATAGTCGTTGGTTTGATCGAGAAAGCGTGGGCAGGTCCCGCGCTTCTTTGTTGGGGAGAGCAGCGGTGTCGGAACTCACGGACTTATTCGAGCGAGAGATCGATGCGATCGCGCACGAACGGGTATCGTCGGGTGTCGAGATCGTGACCCACGCGGCGCATTCGCGTCGCGCGATGACTGCCCTAACCGTCACCATCGACAAAGATGGCGGCGTCGATCTGGCTACCTGCGAGCGCATCGCAGCGCGTATCAATCGCGCGCTCGAAGCAATCGATCTGCCGTACTCGCTCGAGGTCGAGTCGGCGGGACTTGAACGGCCGTTGATTCGGCCAAGCGACTACGAGCGCTTTTCCGGCAAGCGCGCGCGGATCGTGACCTCGCTCCAAATCGCCGGCGGCAAGACGCATCGCGGTATCCTGGTTGGGCTGCGCGGCGAAACGGTAATATTGGCAACGGAGAACGGCGAATTGCCGCTCCCGATTGCGACGATCAAATCGGCGAATTTGGAATACGATCCGCGTGCGGATCTCCAACGCGCCAAACGTGAACGGAAAGCACATGGCAGAATCAGCGGCTGACGAAAAACTCATCGACGTCCTCCAGTTCATCTCGAAGGAACGCAACATTCCATTCGAGATGTTGCTTGAGGCATTGGAAGCGGCACTACTCACCGCGTACAAGCGACACTATGGCAGCGAGGCTAACGCCATCGTCATGGTCGATCGACAGACGGGCGAGTATCGCGTGTATCACCGCCGTACGGTCGCTGAGACCGTCGAAGATCCCAAGCTTGAGATCTCGATGAAGAAGGCCGGCGGCCCCTACCAGCCGGGAGATTTCTACGACGAAGAGGTCACGCCCAAAGAATTTGGGCGCATCGCGGCGCAGACCGCCAAGCAAGTGATCGTGCAGCGGATCCGTGAAGCCGAGCGTGACACCGTCTACAACAAGTATGCCCGCAAACTCAACGATTTGGTGACCGGTACGGTACAGCGCTACGAACAGCGGAACATGTACGTCTTGCTTGAAGGCCGCGACGAAGCAATTCTACCGCTCTCCGAGCAAGTGGCGGGTGAGACGTTCCGCATCAATGACTTCATTCGTGCATACGTCGTCGACGTGCGCAAGTCGCCGAAAGGCCCGCAGGTCGTGCTCTCGCGCGCGGCCGAGGGTCTCGTGCAGCGTTTGCTCGAGCTCGAAGTTCCCGAGATCGCCGATGGAATCGTCGAGATCATGGCGATCGCGCGCGA
>PMUE01000033.1 GCA_003167055.1 Vulcanimicrobiota bacterium
GCGTGAGCACGCGCGTCTTGCCGCTTCCGGCACCGGCGAATATCAAAACGGGACCGTCGGTTTGTTCGACGGCCTGTGTTTGTATATCGTTGAGAGCTTCGGTCTCCAGGATCATCATCCGGCACATATTCGCCGGGAACCGCTAATTCTACTCTTGCGCGTGGGCGGCCGCAAGGTACGCAAGCGTCGACTCCGCGCCCATGTTGTGGTTCGGGCCGTCTGCTTCCAGCCCATCGTAGCATCCTCCGGCGTGTGCCATGGCGACGGCCAGGAGATTTTTTCCGTCGTACCATGCCGCCGCAGTTTCGGCCGCGGCGCGGTGCGCAGGGTTGCCAAATGCGTCAAAAGCCGCAAGCTCGACGTCGACCATTGCCGCAGCTTCGAGGGGTTGTTGCGCGAACCGGGCGCGCGGGCCGCCGCGCCGGTACCAGCCGTCGTTGCCGATCGGCACGAAGATCCCGTTCTCGAAGACCGTGCGCTCCAAGAACGCCAGCGTGACCCGGGCGATCTCGATCAGCCGCACGTCGTCGAGCGCATCGCCGGCCCGCAGCATCGCCTCGGGCAGCCGCGCGTTGTCGTAGGTCATCATGGGTTCGAACCATTCCCAGTCGTCGGTACGTTCGCGTTCGTAGCCTGCGGCGAGTTCATTCGCAAGCGTGCGCAGCGCGTCGGCGCGCAGCGGCGAGGACTCGTAGTGCAACGCGTGCGCGAGCCCGAGCATCGCGTAGGCTTGCGCGCGCGGATGCTCGAGCCAGCCGGTTGTCGGAATCGCGCGGTCGAGCATTACCGCGCACACGCGGCGCCAGGACGCGCGCGGCGCATGGCGCGCACCGTAGCCGAGTGCCCACATCGCGCGCCCGCAACTGTCTTGCGTGCCGACCTCGTCGAGCCAGGTGCGGTCGTAGCCCATAAAGTTGTGAAAGCGCCCGTCGGGTAGTTGCGCGTCGAACATGAACGCGAGGTAGATGGAGGCAAGGCGCAATGCATCGGGGTCGCGCGCGGTGTGCTGCAGGCGCTTGAACATCACGATGAGGGCGCGCGCAACGTCATCGGTGCAATAACCGGTCGAGCGATTCGGTACGCTCTCAACCGCGTGCTGAATGATTCCAACGTTGTCGGAAAGGGTCAGCACATGGTCGAGAGGAGGGAGCGAGCGAGCCATCCTCCTCGGTGTTCTACGCCGAGGTGACTAAAGGCATCTCGCCCGGCGGCTGCAGCTCGACGAAAAGCCGGCCGTACTCGCGGGCGACGTGCGACCAGGTCATCTGGCGGCCAAAACGGTAGGCACGGCGCTCGGTGGCCCGGCGCAACGACGGGTCGTCGAGCAGGGCGGTGACGTTTTCGGCGATCGAGCGCGCGTCGCGGAATTCGCACAAGAAGCCGCGACCGTAAGCCAAGAGCTCTTGCGCGTAGAGGTACGGTGTCGAGACGATCGCCTTGCCGCAGCCGACCGCGTAGGCCAGCGTGCCGCTGACGATCTGCACCGGGTTGAGGTACGGCGTGAGATAGATGTCGGTGGCTTGCAGATACGAGACCAACTCGTCGAAGTCGAGATACTTGTCGACCAGTTGGACGTTGTATTGCAGCCCGTACGAACGCACGAGTTCTTGCAGCGACTCGCGATACGATTCGCCTTCACGCCGGCGCACGACCGGATGCGTTTCACCCAAAATGAGATAGAGCACTTCGGGGTGACGCGCAACGACGTCGCGCATCGCTTCGATCGCGTATTCGAGGCCTTTGCCGCGATTGATCAAGCCGAAGGTGGAGATCACCATGCGCTGGCCGATACCGAACGAGGCCTTCGCGGCGTCGGTCGTCGTAAACGGCACGTCGGGCACACCGTGATGAATGACGCGCAGACGGTCGGGATCGACGCCGTAGACGCGCTCGAGCAAATCGCGGCCCGTTGCGGAAAGCGACACGACGCGCGACGAACGTTCGCACAGCTCGCGCGTGACGCGCAGCATCACATCGTCGGGCTCGGGCAACACGGTGTGCATCGTGAGCACGACCGGCTTGGTGACGTCATCGAGTAAAGAGACGAGCCACTCGCCCCGCTCTCCACCAAAGAGACCGTACTCGTGCTGGATGTTTAGCAGCTCGGCCGGGTGGCGGTCGATTAAGCGGGCGATTTCCTTATAAGAGAAGCGGTTCTGCTCTTGCAAGCGAGCGACTACTTCGGGCGGGTAACGGCGAGCTTCGCCTCCGGGTTCGTCGATAGCGATGACGTCGGTGCGCGACGCGAAGGCCCCGTCGAACGAGGTTTTCACGTCGTGCATGAAGGTAGCGATGCCACATTCACGCGGTGGGTACGAACCGAGTAACAGAACCATCTTAGGAAGCTCCTCCCGCCCTCATAGAGGGGCTTACCCGCACTTGCGTTCTACATAAACCCGCTTGGCTAGCGAGTGATCGGGGCTGAGGCGCCGACACGGCTGTCGGGCCCGAGCGTTTCATTCGCTGCCACGACGGCATCATGACCGACCACGCTCCCCTCGTGAATTCTGGCGTCGCGACCGACGCGTACGCCGCTGGCAAGAATCGCGCCCTCGACGATTGCCCCTTCCTCTATAGTAACCCGGTCCCAGAGCACGGAGTCGCGCAGAATCGCACCACTTTCGATGCGGCATCCCTCGCCAAGCACGACATTCGGACCGATTTCTGCGGTTGGATCGACCTGGATACCCGCGTCAGCGTGGACCGGGAGATGCAGCTTAGCAACCTTGGCGAGCGCGGAAGCGCCTTCACCGGTAGCGCCGGGTTCGAGGGTGAGCAGTGGCATACGCCCGGCGAGCACATCACGGTGCGCGTTTAGATATTGTTCGGGCTTACCGAGATCAATCCAATAATCGCTCGTAGTGTACGCGTACAAACCTTTTCCACTCGCGATAATCTGCGGGAATGTTTCGCGTTCTATCGACACGTTCCGCCCTGCCGGAATTAAATCAAGGATCTCTTGTTCGAAAAGATACGTTCCAGCGTTGATTTCATTCGTGGGCGCGGTTTCGCGCGGCGCTTTTTCTACGAATGCAGAAATGAGGCCGCTTTCGTCGTGTACGACGGAGCCGAACGAGGATGGATCGTCGACGCGAATAAGATGCAAAAGACCAATTCCGCCTTTGCGCTCGTGTTCTGCTATCATTTTACGCAAGTCGAGACTGGTAAGAATATCCCCGTTTAGCACGACAAACGGGCCCGTGATGTACTGCTCGACGTTTTTCAGCGCGCCGGCGGTGCCCAGCGGCGTTTCCTCGATGACATAGGTGATCTTCATGCCGATCGCCGAGCCGTCGCCAAAATAATCGACGATCGCTTCAGGCATGTAGCCCGCAGGCAGAATCACGTCGAGAATGCCGGCTTGGCACAGACGCTCTAGCGTGCGCGCAAGAAATGGCACGCCGGCGATGGGCACCATCGGTTTCGGCGTTCCGTAGGTGAGTGGACGAAGACGCGTTCCCTCACCGCCAACGAGCACGATAGCCTGCAAACCCAAACTCCTTATCAAAAATGGTGCGCGAAGCATAGGTTCGACGCACCGCGGATTTTTCTATTTGCCACAATTTCCAGCGGCGGCAACATCTTGGAAACATCCTGTTAACAACATCCGAACGTATGTTCGCTATAATGGGGTATGCCGAAATGTACGTGCCCATCTTGTCATCCCGAGCGTAGCG
>PMUE01000030.1 GCA_003167055.1 Vulcanimicrobiota bacterium
ACCAGTTCCACAGCGCGCCGTAGGCGGTCGAGTTCTGCGTACCGGCAGTCCAGATGTTCGGCGGGGTCGACGGCGACGGCTGGACGTCGACTGCGATGCCATTTCCGTCGCTGTACGCCGATGGACCGATTGTGACTAGCGGATTTACCGCGCTTGTGTTCGTCAGGCCGCCCTCGACGCTCTGCGTTTGGAAGAGTTGAAAATAGCCGTCCGCCTCCACAGCGACGTAGAGATTGCCCGCGTTGTCGGCGCCGACGCCGCCCGGCAAATAGCCGTCGAAGCTCGCCGACGAGATCGTGGCGACCGGGGTGCCGAACGATCCGGCCGAGGCCGGCCCGAAGGCAAAAACCTCATACTCTTCTGCGTCGGCGACGTAGACATTACCGTCGCGGTCCAGCGCGACGGTGTACGGCGATTCTAACCCCGACGCGGGGCCGGCCGAGGCGATCGGCGCGGGGTTTGTTCCCGGCGCCACCGGGAACTCCCAAAGGGTGGTGCCGTCGGCAACGTAGAGGTTGCCGGAGTGGTCGGTGGCGACACCCGGGGCTCCTTGATTGCAACTCGCGAGGCCGTTAGTGATAGTGAGATCGGGCGAAGCGCCGTTCGTGTTGCCGTCGAGATAGCCGAAGACGTTCGCCTGGTTATTCGCGCCGCCGCACACCGCGGTGAAGACGCCGCTGTGCACGACCTGTATCGTCAACACAAAGCTATCGACGATACTCGAGTTCGGAACCGCGATGCTGAGTGTAACGGTATAGCTTCCCGGCTGCACGTAGTTGCCGCTCTTCACGGCGGTCCAGGTAATCTGATACTGTCCCGGTGTCGGCGTTGCAACGGCGACGGTAAGTGCCGAGGTGTTTGACGAACTCGCGGTAACCGTCGGCGCACCGGGCGGAATGATCACGTTGCCGGCGGCATCGAGGAACTCGGCGACGCCCGTCTGCGGCGTGCCGCCGTAGATGGTCAGCTGATTGCTGCTACTGTTGTTGCCGCTACCGTCGACGTACCCGGTGAGCGCTTTACCTTGCAAGTAGGCTGGAATGCCGCCGAGGGTTACGGCAACCGGCGTCGCACTTCCGACCGTGATCGTTTCCGGCAGCGTCGCAAGACCGAGCAGATTACCCACGCATCCAGCACCACCCGGTGTACACACAGCAGTCTGCGCCGCGTCGTACGTCGCTATCGTGACGTTGTAGGTACCGCTTGCGCTAATCGACGCCGAGATCGATATCGAACAGGTCAGACCATTGCTGCCGCTCGTGCACGGTGACGGGGACGCGGCGATGTTGGTATAGTTCGTGCCGGTCACCAGCGACGTCGTGCCGCTTTGCGTCGTGATCTCGTAGACGATCGATGCGACCGCCGCCGAGACGTACTCGGGCTTCTTCGTCCGCGCCGACGTGATCTGCGTCGTCTTCGGAATCACCATCTTTAGCGCGACCACGGGGCGGCTCGATGATCCTTGCGAACCACCGTTGCCCGGAATGACCCCACCGCCGCTGCGGCCCCCGCCGCCACACGCGATCAGGGCAGCACAAAGAGCGCACGTCACAAAGAGCAGGCGGGACAGACGCATGGGTGGGGAACCTCCCTGTAGATGGTCTCCTTGGTCTCCTCGGGCACGTTCAACGTTCGAACGGCACGTCCTCGATCCAATCCCGCGTGATAAAGAGCCAAAAGGCCAGGCCTGCATAGGGGCCGTAGCGCTTGAAATCACGCACGATGGTCTTATCGGCCGCGCGTTTCTTGCCGGTGATCTCGAGATACTTCGGCCGCGTCGCCGAGTCGAGCACAAGTTGATGGTGAAAGCCGAGCAGTTGCATGATGTGGGCTGCCGCATAGGGCCCGACGCCGGGCAACGCGCGCAATGCCGCTTCGACCGCTTCTTCTTTCGCTTCTTCTTCCCGCTCGGTGCTTGGTAACATCGCTTCCAGATCGAGTCTTCCCGCGTGCACATCCTTTGCGATCGCCTTCACGTACGGTCCGCGGTAGCCCATCCGTGCGACGTCAGCGAACCAGCGCTGCGGTGTTTTTGCCAGCAACTCCGCATCGGGAAACGCACCGCCGCCTAATTCGACCAGCGCGCCGATCATGCGCCGCGTGCCGGCCCACGTGGTGTTCGTCGTGCAAATCGTCTTGATGACGTCTTCAAAGACCGTGGGGCTAGCGATCAACCGCCCCGCGCCGATTGCCCACGAGAGTCGCGGATCGTTCGCGATCATCGCGTAGAACGGCGCGAGATTCTGATCCAACCGAAAGACGCGACGCGTGATGCGCAGCGCTTCGCGAAGATCCGCCTTGCTTGCGCGGCCGTCGATCTCGACCTGCAATTCGCCGTCGTTCGAGGTGAAGCGCAAGCGGCGCACGCGTTCGCCGATCCGAACGGAAAGATCGTAGACGTACTGCGCTTCGTCGATGTGGCCGGGCGACAAAAACGGCAAGCCGTGCGAAAAAATCGTGCGCACGAACGAGATCGGTTCGCCACCTGCACCCACGAGGGGAATCTTCATCATTACTTAAGGAACTAATCCGGAGAGCCGTCCGTTGCTCTTGCCAGGAGGAATTGCCGTATGAAATTCCCTCCTTGCTTTCTTGTCGCAGCGTGTATCCTGTCGCTGCTGCCCATCGCATCCCAAGCCGAAATCCTCCACCTCACCGTCTATACGCAGGGTGGATTGAAATTGGTCGGATCGAGCCCAGCCGGCTATTGCCAGAACCCCGGGTTCTATTTTCGCTGTGCGGTCGAGCCGGGCAACCCCGTCCGCTTCGAGGTAGGCCGAAGCAATACCGCATGGTGCAGGTATGCCGCAGAGGTCGCCGGAGGCGAAATCAAGCGCGTTTCTGTCTGGCACGAGTCGTCAAATCGCATGACGTGCCACATGCATCAGCGCGACGCGTCCACCATTGAGGTCTCCGAAGCAAAATAGCACTTCCCGTCAGGAGCAAGCGATGAAAACGTTTCTGTATATCTCCTCGCTCGTTCTCGTTGCCTTTGTGTTTACTTTCGCGAACGTTTCGGCAGACGAGCTCTGGTTCAACAATAACACTGGGACCGTGATCAAGGCGATACCGAATGGCGGACACTGCATGAAGACGATGCCCGGTGAGTTGGTGTTGCCGACGGTCGGCGAGCGAGTGGCGACGTTCAACCATTGATGCTTTTGCCGCTAGCCGCGCAAAGCGACAGACCTCCTACGTTCTTCCTGCGAACGCTGGGCTACTCGAGGGTGATTCTCTCGGATCCAGCCGGCTATTGCCACCCGTTTGCCCGCGAGGAAGGGGGAACACCTGCAGGGTGGACCGCGGGACGCCCACGCGCATCGAAGTCGGCAAATCCGAGTATCAGTACTGCATGTACAGCGCGAATACGCTGCCCGGTACCGACAAAATCGAGATCCATCTTGTGACAGTGAACAACTTCAACTGCCAGTTGAAGCCTACAAGCTTCAACATGTTCGAGGTCTACGAAAAGAAGTGACTACGAAACGTAGGAGACGTTGACCGCGAACCCGGCGGCTTCGGCGCGCATGAGCACGGCGTAGACCGATTCCAGCTCGTCTTCGATCGACGAAATTTCGCGCGCGCTGACCCGAAAGCGTGAGGCATGGTTCCACAACAACGCGCGGGCGCGTTCCAGCGCCGTGCGCAAGCGTTGCGGCGTCGCTTCCAACACCGGCCAATCGAGATCGCCTTGCGCCGGCACGATACGCCAGCCCGCGCCGGAAAGCGCCGGCACTTCTTCATCCGCCTCGAACGCATGCGGAATCGCTGCCAAGACGTTGACCGCTTCCTGATCGGGCCCCGAAAGGGGCAGTTCCAGCTCCGCCAAGCGAATGATGTAGCGGAAAAACGAGGAATTGCCCACGGTGTAAGCACCGGCAGCGGAAGCAACGCTGACGTGGACGAGCTCGAGGTCGGGCTGACCGTGGGGACCGCTCATGAATGCCTTATCGGGCAAGGCCGAACGGAATTCCTGGCAGGGCAAAGAACCGAGGCAAAGCTTACGACGGTCGTTCGGAGGTATTGTGAAGAAACGTCTCAAGGTGGCGGTCACCGGCGCAGCGGGTCAGATCGGGTATCAGCTGATCTTCCGCATGGCCAACGGCGAAATGTTCGGTCCCCATACCGAGCTCGAATTGCACCTGCTCGAGATCGAACAGGCGCTCGGCACGCTGCGCGGGACGCTGATGGAGCTCGAGGACTGCGCGTTCCCACTGCTCAAGAGCGTGCAGTACGGATCGAATGCCGACGCGATGATGCGTGACATCGATTGGGCGATTCTGGTCGGCGCTGTACCCCGCAAAGGCGACATGCAACGTTCCGAGCTGCTGCGGATCAACGGCAAAATCTTCAGCGAGCAGGGCCGTGCGATCGAGAACAACGCCGCCGACGACGTGCGCGTTTTCGTTGTGGGCAATCCCTGCAACACCAACTGCCTGATCGCGATGCACAACGCACCAAGCGTGCCCAGAGACCGCTTCTTTGCCATGACGACGCTCGACGAGTTGCGCGCGCGCGCCCAACTCGCGAAAAAGGCCGGCATCGATGTCTCCGAGGTCACGCAGATGATCATTTGGGGAAATCACTCCGCAACGCAGTTCCCCGATTTCGCGCACGCGAAAATCGGCGGACGCCCCGTTCCCGACGTCATCGAAGACAAGGAATGGCTCGAGGGTAAGTTCATCTCGACCGTGCAGCACCGTGGGACGCAAGTCATTCAGGCGCGATTAGCGTCGTCAGCGGCGTCGGCCGCGCACGCGACCGTGACCGGCGTGCACCGGCTCACGCACCACACGCCCGACGACGAGGTCTACTCCGTCGCGCGAATTTCCAACGGCGAATACGGCATCGATCCTGGGTTGATCTTCTCGTTTCCTTCGCGCACGGAACACGGCGTGTCGCGGATCGTCGAAGGTTTCGAGTTCGACGAGTTCGGGCGTAAGATGCTCCAAAAAACCCAAGATGAGCTGCGTAAAGAGCGCGATGCCTGTATCGAGTTAGGCCTGATCGCTGCCGATGAGACCGCCGCCAAAGCCGTCTCGTAATCTAGATGGTTTGGTCTTGGAGAGCTGCCTCGCCGGCGCCCAGGCTTGGGAAGCGGCGGAAGTGATCGAAGATTCCGGTAAACGTCCCCGTTCCCGTCATCACGAACGCGTGTCCTCGATACGTTTGGTCGATACGAACGACGTACCATAGACCCGGGAGCGCCTGGCCGCCGGTTTCCGTCACGGAGCCCGATGACGCGTGCGGTGGCAGCACATAGGCGGAGTAGGTCAGCTTCACGACGTGCGCATTGCTCGTGTTGATGTACATCACGCCGCTGCCGTGTTGGGCATCGTGAATCGTACTCGCAAAGCTCACCGCCTGCGTTCCGGCGGGGCAAGCTGAGCACGCCGTCTGCGCCTGTTCGAATGAGTAATCGCTCATGTACTGAGGGTCGTAGGGCTCTTTGAAGAACACCTTGCCTGCGGCCCAGTCGTTGTTGGTCTCGGTATTGCGCTGCTGGATTTGCGAAGGCGAAAACGGGTGGCCGTCGCGCACGATACGATAGTACGCGATTTTCACGAATCGGCCGTCTTGCATCAGTTGGCCGCTATCGCTTTGTTCGCCGTGCTTCACGATGCCGCCGTTCACCTCGGTGGTAAAGTGACGCTGCATGCCGACTACGCCGCGCATCGCGGTACTAAAGGCGGTCGAGGCGCGCAGAACGATGGCCGGAACACCTGGAGCACTGGCCTGGGCATGCTGCGCACCCGCTCCTATAAGCAATAGGGCGGCTGTTGCAGCAAACAATCCCGGGCGGTGCGATATCTTCACCCCACCCTTCTACCCTTATTTCGCGAGGTCGAAGGGAATATTGAGCTGGTCTGCGAGGATATTGAGTCCTTCCCAGACCTTCTCGTGCACCGGAACACCGTATTGCCGGTTATATGCCGCTTTGAGGATCTCGGGTTCTCCGGCGGTCATGATGCGCTGCGCGCCGCGCGTTACCGCGCTTTCTTTATAGTAGCGCAGCTCGACGTCCATATCTTCCTTGAACGCCGCCACGTCGCGGAATCCGTCGATACGGAATGCGCCGAACCAGTGCGAAATCGCGCCTTCTTTCGTTTCGTCGGCAAACGGCAGCGTCGGACCGAAGAGGCCGCCCGACAACACGCCACAGAAAATGTCGGCGAGCAAGCCCAAGCCGTAGCCTTTATGGCCGCCGCCTTCGGTGCCGAAGCCGCCCAGCGGCAGCAACGCGCCCTGTAACGCTTCGTCCGGATCTTCCGTCATATCGCCGTGCGAGTCGATCGCCCAGCCGGGCTCCAACTCTTTGTGCTTGCGCTTATACACCTCGAGCTTGCCCTTGGGAACCGTCGTCGTTGCGAAATCGAGCACGAACGCGGGCTCGTTGCCGGCGGGCACTGCAAACGCAAACGGATTGGTTCCGAGCGTAACCTCACGTCCGAACGTCGCAGCTGCGTACTTGACCGAGTTCGTCGATGACATGCCGATCATATCGTGGGGGAGCGCCATCATCGCGTAGTAACCCGCGATGCCGTAGTGGTTCGAGTTGCGTACCGCACCAAAGGCCGAACCATATTCTTCCGCCTTAGCGATGACCGCTTCCATCGTCATCTTCGAAACCGGATGGCCCAGGCCGTTGTCGGCGTCGTAGACGATCGACGTCTTCGTTTCGCGAACGATGCGATAGTTCGGCGATGGGTTCAAATGCCCGCTGCGAATGCGCCCGACGTAATACGATATCAAACGCGCCACGCCGTGCGATTCGATGCCGCGCAGGTCCGCCTCGACGAGGACATCGGCGACGACTTCGGCGTAACCGCGCGCCACGCCCGACTTCTCAAGCGCTTCGACGACAAAGCGCTTCAGTTTTTCCTCGGTCGCAAGAAAGTATTTCGAGGTGGTGGTGTTGTGCAAGAAGAGCCTCCGGTGTAGGCGGTGATTCGCGCAGGAGAACGTACGCCCATGCCTGCCGTCTAGTCTACCGGAAAGGTCTGAACGACCGGCGGACAGTAGCGAGAGACCGCGATGATGGGTTACGAAGCCTGCGTTCGGTGCGGCCTTTGTCTGCCGGCGTGCCCGACGTACCTGGAAACGATGACGGAAACCTCCGGCCCGCGCGGTCGGATCAGTCTGATCAAGGCGGTTGACGAGGGTGAGCTCGATTTGCTCAGCCCGGGCTTCGTCGAGCAAATGTCGCAGTGCTTGGACTGCCGCGCCTGTCAGGCCGTCTGCCCCTCAGCCGTTCCCTACGGCCCGATGCTCGAGGAAATGCGCGCGAGAATCGAGCACGAGCGCGCTGCGTCGCGGCCGGCAGCAGCGCGCACGGTGCGCTACTTCCTCCTCGAGTGGCTCTTCGCCAAGCCGTCACGCATGCGCGCCGCCGCGTCGTTGTTGCGTTTCGCACAGCGCACCGGGCTCACGGCCTTCGCCTATCCATTCGGTTTGCGCGATGCCGTCCGTCTCGCGCCGCGAATCTCCGACCATTTTTTCGTAGCCGATGATCAGCGATTTGATGTCCCGATCGCCGCTGGAACCGCGATGCTGCACACCGGATGCGTGATGCACGTCGCATTTGCCAACGTGCACGAGGCGACAGTTCGCATGCTCAACCGCGCCCGGCTCTCGGTCGTGGTTCCCCGTGCCCAAGGCTGCTGCGGCGGCCTCGCCGTTCACGCCGGTGACCCGGAGTTCGCGCGAGAACTCGCACGTGTCAATATTGCCGCATTCGAGCGCAGCAGCGCGGACGTGTACGTGGTAAACGCTGCCGGCTGTGGCAGCGCGCTCAAAGAATACGGGGCGTTGCTCGATGATGATCCGGCGTGGCGCGAGCGCGCAGTGGCCTTTGCGGCGCGCGTTCGCGACGTCACCGAAGTGCTCGACGCCATGGAGATTCCCGCTCCACGTGGGCGGATCGAGGCGCGCGTAACCTATCAAGAGCCGTGCCATCTCGTCCATGCGCAGCGGGTCAGCGCGGCGCCGCGCCGGCTGCTCGATCGGATTCCCGGGCTCGAGCGCGTCGAAATGAACGAAAGCGCCGTGTGTTGCGGGAGTGCCGGCATCTACAATTTGACCGAGCCCGACATGGCGGAACGGCTGCAGGCGCGCAAGGTCGGCAATATCGAAGCCACCGGCGCCACGATCGTCGCCACCGCGAATCCCGGCTGTGCCATGCAAGTCGCTGCGGGCCTACGCGCCGCCGGTATTCCCGCGAGCGTCAGACACATCGTCGAACTTCTCGACCAAGCGTATTCATCGTCCTTGCAAGACTAAGGGTGCACGCGGAAGTCGATACCCGTCAACGTCGTCGGATCCGACGGCAGCGAGATCGCACGGCGCTGCACCGACGTCCCACGACCAACTTGGATGGTATACGTACCCTCCGGCAAATTCCGCAGCGCGTATACGCCGTTGCTATCGGTCTTCGAGACGACCCCAAGTTGTGGAATCGAAACCTCGATTCCGGCTGCCGGGGTAAGCTTCGACCGCCGTGGATCGAACATCGTAACCGTTCCGGAGACACTGCGCAGCGCACGAACCGTGAGGGTCAACGGCAGGGGCACACCGGTCGTCACGTTGGCCGGCATCGTCGACAAGCTTGAAAGATCGTATCCCGTCGGAAACGAGTCGGGCGAAGCTGCAACGGTGTAGTGGCCCGGCCCTACGCCCTCGAACACGAACCGCCCATCGCTTCCGGTCGTGGCAATCTGTTTTAGCCCTGCAATCGCAACGATGACCCCGGAGATCCCCTGACCCGCGTCATTGACGATGTTCCCGATGATTTTTCCCTGGAGGGAATTCAACCCGAAATCGATTCGGCTTCCGATCTCTGCCGTCACGGGCGAATCGGTCGTGAAGTACGAAGAGCCGGTGCTCGGGATCTCCGCCTCCACCTGATGCGCGCCGTAGGGAACGCCGGCGAACGCATAGTGACCGGCTAAGTCGGTACGCGTCGAGCGCTCGCCGTCGAGCTTTACCTCGACCCCGGCAATACCCGGTGTGTTACTTGAGAATCTCCCGTTCGATTCGTCGTCACGGAAGACATACCCATCGATGCTGCCGCGCCGCGTTGGAAAGAGAAACGCCGGAACCGACGAGAACCGGTGCGAAAATGTTAGACCGTACGATACCTGCGAACTGATCGACGGTGCGCTCTGGGGCGATGTCGTGGTCGAGGAATACTGGCTGCTACGCAGCGTCGTCACGGATGCCGTCATGTCGGTTGAGGCGTTCAACCGGCGCAGATACGTCAGCGTCGCTAGCCGGAAATCGAATGCTCCCTGCGCGAGCTGTGCATCGCTGCTTAGGTAACTGAAGCTTAGCTGCCCTCGCGATTTGCCCGGAAAGATCCAGTTTAAGTTCGCTCCGACGTTGTTTTGCGCCGGCGCCACGTTCAACTGGAGCCCAGTAAAACCCAAACTCGCGAGCAGCGCCGTATTGTTGAGCAAGGCTGCAAGCTGCGAAGGGTTCGTGATCGTAATCCCGGCTTGCTCCAGAGCACTTTGTAATCCGGGAACCTGGTTGAAGAGCGACGATACTGTCGGGATATCGACGCTGTGTTGGTAGAGCGCGCTAATTTGGAAACGCGAGTAGTTTAGGCCGACGTTGGCGCCATAGCCGTTCGCATGCGTACCCTGAAAATCGCTCGTCGGTTGATCCTGCAGGCCCGCTACGAAATGCTTGCCGTTATAAGCGATCGAGAGCGGAATCGCGAGCGTCCGAACGTTAAAGACGGTTGGATATATCGAATCGAAGCCCGAGTAGAGTACGCCCGCGCTCGTCGATACGCCCCCCTTGAGCTGATAGTTCGCGTTCCCCTGAGCGGTGAGCGAATTCTCGCGAAACGTTGGGAGGCTGTAATCGGTCTTTGAAACCGTTGCATTGGCATTGAACGCGTCGCTGAAGGTTCGGCTGTAATCCGCGTTGCCGAACTGCCCCTGCTGTGCATCGGTCGCAAGCGAAGCGAACGTTGCCGGCTTAGAAACCAGCGACGCATCGCCATGCTGCTTGGTATCGTCGTAGACCGTCGAAAAATCGTAACCGATCGAGCGGCTCAAACCAACTTCGGCCTGCATGACGAACTTCGGTTGAGGTTGGTAGGTATAGAGCAGCGAGCCGATGACGCCGGCGNNCGTGGAACTGAGGAGCCCGGGTGTGTTGACGATATCGTAAAGGTTCGCCGCGATGGTGCTGCTGGTCGAAAGCTTGAACACGCGCGTCACACCGGCCATCCACTGCGGGTTGGTGGGAATGAAGTACGATCCGAACACGCCAACCGACGACGCGCCCACGTGAAACGTCCAGGGACCCTCTTGAATGTGGAATCCGCGAACGAGCGATTCGTTAAAGGTCAACGGCGAGATCGTCACTACTTCGTCGAGAAAGACGATCCGCTGCCCGGGGCGACTGATTTCGTAGCTGAGCACGGGGAAACCACTGCCGGCTTGTCCCGCGCTTGGCGACACGAATGTCGCCTCCGTCAGCAGCAGCTGCCGAAAGATCTGCCCCTGTTGCTGCCACAGATCGAATGCGTTGGTCACGGAACCGCCCTCGGAGTTGTACGTCCCGTTGTAACTCCCGCCTTCGGAGAGGCGCTCCCCCGCCCCGCCTAGGCCGAGCTCCACCGCCGCCGCGCCGGTCACGGTCACCGCGACGGTCGTTACCGCACCGCCGCCAATCAACACGACGACGTTCGTCACGCCGGTGCCGACACCGCGGATCTGAACTACGCCGGCGACGACATCGGCTGCTGCGATGGATGGGTTCACAGGATAAGCCGAGGTCGCTCCCGGCACGTTAAGGGTTATCGTCTTGTCGTAGGCGACGGTCAACATCTCTTGCGCCGTAACGCACCTGGGCACGAGAAGCGCCAGGATCAGCAGCGTCGCGGCGAAGTATTTCAATGCACTCGCATCTCCGCGCTATTCGTTAGCGCTTTGCCTTCATACGAAAACGTACAGAGCACGTGATACGCGCCGGGTTTCAAACGTCCCGCGTATTCAGCCGTGAACTCAAGACGCTCTCCCGGCAGAAGCCGCTGGGATTGAAAAGGGATCTTGGCTACCAGCGAACCGCTCGCGTCGACGAAGGCGGCAACGCCGTCGGGAACGACCGGCTCGCTGCCGGTGTTCTTGAGCGCTTCGACGATCTTCAAGTTCTCGCTCGCCGTCGCCGCATGCACGCGCACGGGCTCGGCCTGCACCACGATGTTGTCGCTCAAGATAAAGGTGATCAACGATCCTACGGTAGCCGTAATCGAAACGGTGCCATGCTCGACCACGACGTGTCTGGAGCGGAAGTAAATCGCTACGGCACGGATCGTCGTTTGGTCCGGGATTGTCAAGAGCACTTGTATCGCCTGGCTGGCGCCGGCCGCGACGTGTCCGGACCGCTCGGAGAACACCGCGGTGGCAGCGATCGAATGCGGCAGCTCGCCGGCCGCGACGAAGACGCGCTTCCCGCTCTTGACGACGACGTCGTCGGCGATCATCTCGAAGTCGAGGCCTTGGCTGGTGCCGTTGTTGAGCCCGATCGATTGTTTGATCGTCTGCCCGAACGACGTTTTCAGAATCACGACCGATGGCGAGAGCGAAAGGCTCGGCGCGCTCTGCGCTAGCGACTGCGCCGTTGTAGCAATTACAAACAGCAGTACTGTTGCAAACCTCATCATTATTCTTCCTGTGCCTGAAATTCGACGGGAATCTGGGACGGAATCAGTTGGGGGCTCATACCGTTGGGAATTTCTAGCTCGAGCTGGTGACGCGAAACGATGTTCAGCGGAACGTGCGCGGCAAAGAGCTGCGGAAAGGTGGAGAGATCGACACCGTCGAGCCGCACGGAAACGCCTGGAATCGGTGCATTGAGATATGCCTGAAGCGCGACCGTTCCCGAGACGCCCGAACTTGCCGCACGGAGTCCAATGATTGTGACTACGACGTACGACGTGGCGTGGCGAACGATGCGAACACCCGGGCTTGTGGTGCGTACATTCGACGAAACGGTGCCGAGTTCGGCAATCGCCGCACTGGCAGCGCCCGAAATGACTGCACCCTCGGGAAGTTGTACCACGGTTACCGCGATCGAGCCGGTAGTTGCGGGCATGCCGGCGGACGACTTTGCGGCCCCGATGAGCAGCAATGAAGCCAAGAGTACACAAGTCTTGCGCATACTAGTTCGCCGTCGCCGTAAAGTCGATCGTGTCGGAGAGCAGCGAGCCGACGGTTGGACCACCCGATCCTGGCGCCGCCGTCGAGATCACGATGTCCAATGTGTAGGGTTGGTCGGTGTTATAGCTTCCCGTACTCGTAATCGTCTGTGGTGACGTCGTGAGCGTAACGCCGTCTGCCCGATACGTCAGTCCGCTAGGCGTGGCTGCGGCAAGCGCAGCGCGCATCGTGTAGTTACTGCTCGAGAAACCGCCGCTCTTCTCCACGTCGATGTCGACGATCGTCGCAACCGTGAACGACGACGCGGTCACGTTCGGGCGCGTCACGCCGATCGGCAACGAACCGGCGGCAGCCACCGTGCCAAAATTCAGCGTCGCATTGAAAGCGCCACCGGAGACGGGAGCACCGCTCGCATCTGCCGCGAGAAGGATCGAGATTCCGGGCTGGTTGATCTCCTCGAGGTTGAGCGTCGCGCTGGCCGTCGCGGACGCGCCATTGGCGCTCGCTGTTATCGTGATCGCCTGCTGGAGGGCACCGGTCGGAGCACTTGACGTATTGACGGTAAGTTGGATGGGTCCGTTTTGAACCGCCCCGTATGCAAGGTTACTGCCAATGGTCTGATCGCTGGTGGTGAGGTTGGAAGTTCCAACAAACCAGGTTGTGCCCGTCTGCGCCGCGGAGTTGAGCCGCGCGGTGAGATTCCAATTGGTACAGGTGCCCGTGCACGTCGCTTCGGCGTTCAAACTCGTTGAGAGTTGATAGGTGCGACCGCTTGAATAGCTCGCGCACGATGTTGCAGCGCTCAAGCTTGCCTGGCCGAGATCGATCGCCGCGGCGTTCGAATTCGAGTTCACCAGCGTGCAGGCGCCGCTGCTGGTCAGAAGCACCAGTGCGATCGTCGTGGTGGCATCGACGTGAAGGATGAGCTCGGTGCTCGGTGACGGTGAAGCAACGGGAGCAGCGCGCCCCACTCCGCCAAGAAGGAGCGCCAAGAGCAGCGTGACTGCGCAGTGGCGACCCATTGATTGACTCCACGTTGGCTGACTTAGCCGGCGCTGCCTGCGCCGGCTCATTTGCAAGTGACCGCTCTCTTAATTTGCGGTCGCCGTGAAATTCA